>CAZHPP010000031.1:0-15328 GCA_964534535.1 uncultured Victivallales bacterium
CCTGTGGAATCTCCCCGAAAAGGAGTTCACGGAATTCGCGGCCGGGGAACTCCGGAAGATCGGAGTCCTCGCGCCCGAAACGCAGATTCTCGGCTCGAAGGAAATCCGCGTGAAGAAAGCCTACCCCGCCTACTTCGGGTCCTATGAGCACTTCGGAGAAATCCGCGGCTGGCTCGACACGTTCGGCAATCTCTACTGCATCGGGCGCAACGGCCAGCACCGCTACAACAACATGGACCACTCCATGCTCACAGCCATGGAGGCCGTGCGCCTCATGACGGAAGGGAAAACGGACAAATCCGGCCTCTGGGACGTCAACGCCGAAGAAGAATACCATGAAAGCAAATGAGGACCCCCCGCATGAACCATGGCGGGCCGCGCGGAATCGCCTTTCCGAAGCCGCCCGCTCATCGATAGAAACCTTCCGTTCCCTGATTCACTCCGGGCCGCTGAATGCCGGAATCGGCTGGTTCTTCGTCCTCTGCGCCTGCGGATACGCCTCCGCCGTGCTGATTCTCTCCGTCTGCGGCGGATATCCGCCGCTGATCACCGTTCCGCTGTGGTTCTGCTTCTGCTCTGCCGGGATCGCCCTGCTTTACCGCAAGGCCGCCGGACTCCGCCTCACGGCCCCGGAGGAAACACCTCACCCCGCCCCATGGAAACTCGCATGCGGAATCGCGCTGTTCTGCTGGCTGATGCTCTGGGGATTCGGCCTGATCCGGAGCTTCGACACCGGAATGCAGTGGCAGCAGGTCATGGAAACCCGCTTCGACGACTGGCACCCCGTCATCCATACGTTCTGTCTGTGGCTGACCGCTCAGGTCTGGCAGGACGACCTCTTCGCGGCGATGGTCCAGTGCGCCCTGTTCGCCACGCTCTGCGGCTGGCTTTATTCCGTTCTGCTGAAATACCATTACCGCAGGGGAATCGTGTGGGGAATCCTGCTCTTCACCGTGCTTTCCCCTGCTTCCGTGACGCATATGCGCGTGCTGTGGAAGGATTCGGCGTTCGCGCTGGCGTGCATGGGACTCGCCGTGATTCTGATTCACCTGCGGCACACGCGGGGAGAGTGGCTGCTGAAACCGCTGCACTGCGCCGGATTCCTGGTCCTGATCGTGCTGGGGTCGTTCCTGCGGCACAACGGATTCTTCCTGACGGCGCCGCTGCTGGTGCTGCTTCCGCTGCTGTTCCGCGGCAAAAAGAACGTGTCCGCTGCGGTCTGCGTTGCGCTTGCCGGATTCCTCTGCATGGGCGGCTATGCCGGATTCCGCGCCCAGCTGATCAGACATCATGTCATCGGCGGAAATGCAAATCAGAGATTTGTGGAATCGATCGGGCTCCCCATGTCGATGCTTTCCGAAGTCTTTGTGTACAGTCCGGAGCAGACGCCGCCCCGCGTGCGGGAACTCTTCGGGAAGATCGCGCCCCGGGAACAATGGGTTCTGAACTACCGCGGCGACGTGAATTCCGTCAAGTCCGTCTTTCCGAAATACAGCACCGTGCTTTCGCGGGAAACAACCCCGAAGGAGTTCTTCTCCCTGTTTCTGCAGACCGTCCGCGCCGCCCCGAGAAAAGCGCTCAAGTCGTTTCTGAACGTCACAGGCCTCGTGTGGAATCCCGTTCCGGCGAAGGCGTACTTCGATCCCTGTCTGCCGGAAGGGCTCTGCGGATGGGACTTCGGATTCCTCCTGCGGGTTCTGCTGATGCCGCCGCTGTGCTGGCTGACCGGCGCTCCCGGGATGTACGTCCTCCTCTGGGTGCTGCTGGGCGTGTTCGGACTGCTGCGTCTGGGCTGGAAGGCCCTGCCGTTCTTCGTGCCGTTTCTGGCCTACGGCTTCGGCACCATGCTTCTGCTTTCCGGGTGGGACTACCGCTTCTTCTTTGCGTTTGCACTCTGCATTGCGCCGACGGCGCTGATGCTGTGCACGAACCCTGATTGATTTTTTCAAGGATCTGGAGGTCCGGAAGCGATAGCAGGGTGCAGGGCTCTCTGAGTCCTGCCGAGGGGAAGGGGCGAGCAGCCCCTGACATTGCAGTTTACGTCCGGCGCAGACGCCCCGGCGCATCCGGAACGTTTTCAAGCCAGCTCCAGTAGCCTTCGGAAGGTCCCGCCAGCAGCTGTTCCTCCAGCCGGTCGAGATCGGCGGCGGAACTTACAAAGGAGACGGAGGCCCGCAGACTTCCCGGATACCCGCGTCCCTTCAGATATTCGAGCAGGGTCTTGCGCATGATCGGGAATCCGTTTTCCGGACCGTAGCAGTCCAGGATTCCGAGCGCGTGCGCATGAAATTCCTTTGCGAATTCGGCCACGGTCGGCGGGAGATATTCCGGATTGGAAAGTTCCTCGAAAATCCAGGGGTTCCCGAGCGCGCCGCGGGCGACCATCACGCGGGTGCATCCGGTCTTTTCCCGCATCCGGCGGTATGCCGCAAGGTTCATGACTCCGCCGTTGGCCACGAGCGGAATGGAAAGCGCCTCGCGCGCCGCGCGGATCACCTCGAACGAGGGCTCGCCGGAATAGAACGCGCTCTTGATCCTTCCGTGAAGGGTCACGGCGGCAATCCCGGTCTGCTCCAGACGTTTGAGGAAGGCGACCGTCGGCGCCGGATCGTCGAACGAATGGATGCGCGTCTTCACCGTGACGGGGACGCGCGAAAGCTTCACGAGCATTTCCGTGAGCCGGACCGCCTCGTCCGGCTTTTCAAGCGCGAGCGTGATGCCCTCGCACTTCCGGGCGACCTTCGGCGCGGGACACCCCAGGTTGAAGTCGAGGACGTCGAAATCAAGGTCGTTGACGATCTCGGCCGCGCGCTGGAGTTCGGCGGGATCGGCTCCGACCAGCTGGACGCCGAGAAAATCCTCGGTTTTTCCGCGTTCGAGAATGCGGCGGGATTTCGGATTGGCATAGGTGAGGGAACCGGCATCGACCATCTCCGTGAAGGCGTACCGGCAGCCGTGCCGGCGCATGGAAAGGCGTCCGGGAAGATCGGTGTAGCCCGCAACGGGCGCGAGAATCAGCGCGTTTTCCGGCCAGATCATCGGAGTGCGGCCGGGGCGAGCTGTTCGGCCTGGTAGGAGCTGCGGACCAGCGGTCCGGAAGCCACGCCGCGGAACCCGCATTCCAGCGCGAACTGTTTCCAGTGTTCGAACAGGGCCGGCTCCGCATAGCGCGCAAGCGGCCAGTGTTCCTTCGACGGCGGAAGGTACTGTCCCACGGTCAGTAGCGTCGCGCCCGTAGAACGGATGTCCCGGATGGTCTGTTCCACCTCGGAATCGGTTTCACCGAGCCCGACCATGATTCCGGATTTGACGGGGATCTTTCCGGCATGAAGCCGGTACGCCGTCTCCAGCACCGCGAGCGAACGGCGGTACTTTGCGCGGCTACGGATGACCGGGGAAAGCCGTTCGACCGTCTCCACGTTGTGGCTGTAGACGTCCACGCCTTCCATCGACTCTGCAATGTCCTTTTCGACGCCGTTGAAGTCGGGCGTGAGAATTTCCACGCGGACGCCGGGGACGGCCTGCTTGAGCGCGGCCGTAACCGCCGCAAAGACCGAGGCTCCGCCATCGGGAAGATCGTCGCGTGTGACGCTCGTCACCACGACGTATTTGAGTTTCATTTCCTTTGCGGCCTGCGCCACATGTTCCGGTTCGAGCGGGTCGAGCGGAAGCGGCTTTGCGGGCTTTCCGACGGCGCAGAACTTGCAGTGGCGGGTACAGATTTCGCCCATGATCATGAAGGTGGCCGTGCCGCGTCCCCAGCATTCGCCCTGATTCGGACAGTGCGCGCCCTGGCAGACCGTATGGAGGTGGAGCCCGGAAACGAGCGCATTCACGTGGTCGCTGACTTCGCCGCAGCTCACGCGCACGCGGATCCAGGGCGGAAGTTTCGGACGGAAGGAAGTGTCACTCATAGCGGGAGAACACCAGCGAGGCGTTCGAGCCGCCGAATGCAAAACTGTTGCTCAGGGCGTGACGGACGTCGACGTTTTCGCGCGTTTCACGCACCAGGTCGGCCCAGGCGAAGGACTCTTCCGGATTCCTGAGGTTGATCGTCGGGCAGATGAAATTGTGCTGGACCATCAGCGTGCAAAAGGCTGCTTCGACCGCGCCCGCCGCGCCGATCATGTGTCCGGTCATGGATTTCGTGCTGTTGACGGCAACCCTGCCCTCCGTGCCGAACACGGATTTGATGGACTCCATCTCAATGGGGTCTCCGACGGGCGTGGCGGTGCCGTGAGAGTTGATGTAGCGGATGTCCGACGGCTGAAGCCCCGCGCAGGCGATCGCCTTGCGCATGACGGCCGCGCTGGACTCGGCATCCGGGGCGACCATGTCCGTGGCGTTGCTGTTGGCGGCGAATCCGGAAAGCACGACGATCGGCTTTCCGCCGCGCTTCAGACAGTGCGATTCGCTTTCAAGCAGAAGCATTCCGGCGCCCTCGCCCAGCACGAAGCCGTCGCGGGTCTTGTCGAAGGGGCGGCTGGCCGTGGGGGCCTCGTCGCCGACATATTTTGTGGAAAGGGCGTGCATGACGTTGAATCCGAGGGCCTGCTGCCAGCTGGTCTCTTCCGAGCCGCCGACCAGCACGAGATCGTATTCGCCGGCCTTGATGAGCCGGGCGCCGACGACGATCGCGAGCGCGCCGCTGCTGCAGGCCGCGCTGATGTCATAGCTTTCGCCTTTGATTCCGAAGATGAGCGAAAGATTGGCCACGGCGGAAGAAGGCATCAGCCGCGGGACGGCGAACGGAGTGATCCGGCGCGTCCTGCGCTGCTCTTCGAACTGTTTGCAGAAGGTGTGGACGAGTTCATGCGCGCTTCCGGCGCAGCCGTTGATGACGGCCGTCTGTTCCTTCGGCAGAGTGTCCTTCGTATATCCGGCCTCCGTGATCGCCTCATAGGCAGCCACGACGGCAAACCGCGAGTTCAGGGACATGAACCGTTCGTTCTTGCGGTCCATGACCGGGCATTCCACGGCATGGTCCGCCACGCCGGCGGTCTGAGCTTCGAGTCCGGCCTCTTTCCAGTCCGGCATGAACCGGATGCCGCTTTTTCCCGCTTTCAGTGCGGCAATATTTGCATCCAGGCCCACCCCGATCGGAGTGACGAGCCCGCGTCCCGAGACCACAACTCTGTCGGTCATCTCTTTTCCATCCTTATTGAAAATTTAATTCGCATCTTGTCTCATGGCGGAAATATACATCTTCAGGCCGCTGTTTTCAAGTAAGTTTTCGCTCCGGCGCAGGGACTTCCGGAGTACGGTGCGCATTCAGGAGCGGAAGATCCGCGCAAATGCCTTCCGGACAAGCGGTCCCGCGGCCAGCATCTGCCAGAGAAACGCAGCGGGAAGATTGACAAGAAACGTCGAAAGCCATACCTGGGGAAAATTGGGACCCCGGCACTTGAAGATCAGCGTTGCGGCAAGACTCATGAGCGGACACATCACCAGCACCGTGCACACCGAAATGCAGACCCCCGCCGCCGCGCGGTTCCGTTCCGGCGGAACGATCCTGCGCGCCAATGCCCTGGCCAGCGGTCCGCCGCAGAAGGCCTGCACCGCCATGACAACCATGCACATCATCGGCAGGTCGACTGCCAGCGCCCGGGCCAGTTCACGCGGGGACACCCCCTGAAGCATCAGGTTGTACGACTCCATGGCGGCCGTCATGGCAAACGCCATCATCAGAAGGAACACGAACTTTTCTTTTTTCGTCACAGGCATGGTTTCCTCCAGAATAAAAAAAGCGCCTGTCACAACCGGACTTATGTGTGACAGGCACTGCTCGTTGGAATTTCGAAATGGAATAAAGCGGAATTTGTGAATGAGGACTCCCGGATTTGTTTTACCAGCGGATCAGCTGGACGGCCCACGTCATGCCGGAACCGAACGCGGCCAGAAGCACCATGTCGCCACGGTGAAGCTTTCCCGCCCGGTTAAGTTCGTCAAGACAGATTCCGATCGAAGCGGAAGAGGTGTTGCCGTAATGTTCGATGTTGGAATAGACCCTGTCGGTGGGAATTCCGATGCGCTGCGCCACGGCCGCGATGATCCGGTGGTTCGCCTGATGCGGAATGATCCATGTGATCTGCTCCGGGGGAATCCTGGATTCGGCCAGAACGTCGCGGCTGGTTCCGGCCATGGCGTTCACGGCCAGTTTGAAGGTCTCCTTGCCGTTCATTTTCAGGGTATGGAGCTTCGAAGTGACGGAGTCCGCCGTGGCGGGAATGGCGCTTCCGCCCGCGGGCATCGTGATCAGATGCGAATAATTGCCGTCCGCGGCCAGCTTCCCGAGCACCAGAAAACTGCTGTCCGTTTCGTCCGTCTTTTCCAGAATCATGGCGGAAGCGGCATCGCCGAAGAGCACGCAGGTGGAGCGGTCGGTCCAGTCGACAATGGAGGAAAGTTTCTCAGCACCGACGATCAGGGCACGGCGGTATTTGTCATTGGCCCGGAGCATGGAGCAGGCGACTTCCATGGTGTAAAGCAGCCCGGAGCATGCGGCGGAAAGGTCGAAGGCGGGGCATTGTCCGGCGCCGATTTTTTTCTGGACCAGACAGGCCGTGTTCGGGAAGAACATGTCCGGCGTGGCGGTCGCCACGATGATGAGGTCGAGGCTGGACGCCGGAATCTTTGCCATCTCGAGGGCGTTTTTTGCGGCTGCGGCGGCCATGTCCGACGTCGTGACGGCGGGATCGGCGATATGCCGCTCGATGATGCCCGTTCTGGACTGGATCCAGTCATCGGAAGTATCGACCATCTTTTCGAGGTCGGCGTTGGTCAGAATCTTTTCCGGAACGAACCTTCCGGTCCCCCTGACAATGATTCCCATAAGGCAATGATCTCCGGAAGTTTTGCGGTTATTTCTTGATTTCGCCCAGATGGACCAGGCGTCCGTCCGGCATGTCGATTCCACACTCGTGAATCCGGTTGACGATCCGTTCCGTGAGGTGGAGTTTGAGAAAATGATGAGAAACGCGGATGGCGTTCTTGACGGCCTTCGGCGTGGAGGCGCCGTGGCCGATGATGCAGACGCCCTTGATGCCCAGCAGCGGCGCGCCGCCGTATTCCTCGGAATCGGAAATCGCCTTCAGGTCCTTGAAGGCTTCCTTGGCAAGGAGCGCTCCGGCATAGCGTACGGCGTTCTTCTTGAAGGCGTCCTTCATCCAGTGGAAGGTGGCGCGGGCCAGACCTTCGCTCGACTTCAGGAGCACGTTGCCGACGAAGCCGTCGCAGACGATCACGTCGCAGGTTCCGGCAAAGACGTCGTGCCCTTCCACGTTTCCGATGAAATTGATGGGCAGTTCGGAAAAGATGTTGAAGGCGGCCTTGGTGAGGTCGTTGCCCTTGGCATCCTCTCCGCCGACGGAAAGCAGGCCGACCCGGGGACGTTCGATCCCGAGCATCAGTTGCGCGTAAAGCTCGCCCATCACGGCGAACTGCGCCAGGTTGACCGGCGTGCATTCGGTGTTGGCTCCGACGTCCGTGACGATCGACTTGCCGTTGACGCTTGGCATCAGCGTGGCGAGGGCGGGGCGGTCGACTCCCGGAAGAGTCCGCAGCCGGACTTTCGTCGCGGCCACCGCCGCACCCGTATGCCCGGCGGAGACGATCGCGTCCGCGCGCCCCTCTTTCACAAGGTTTGCGCAGACGGTGATGGAAGAATCCTTTTTGCCGCGCAGCGCAGTTGTGGAAGGCTCTCCCATCTCCACGACTGTTTCCGCATGGACAAGCTCCAGGCGGGGCGACGGCTTCAGGCCGAACTTTTCGAGATAATAGGAAAGTTTCTGCTGATGGCCGACGAGGATCAGTTCAACGTCTGGCAGTTCTTCCAAAGCCGTCTGCACGGCTTCGACAACGACGCCCGGCGCATAATCGCCGCCCATTGCATCAACCGCTATTTTCATCGTCTGAACGTCCCGGAAAAAACGTTATTCCGCTTCGATCTTCAGAATCTGTCTGCCTTTGTAGGTTCCGCAGTGCTTGCACACCGTATGCGGGGCCACGGGCTGCTTGCAGTTGGGGCAGAACGTCGCCTGGACGCCCTCATAGGCGTTGGCCGCATGGCGGTTGCGGATTTTCATCTTCGAAAGTTTTCTCTTGGGTACAGCCATTTCAGTCACTCCTGTATTTCGTTGTGTCTGTTTCGGGATTGCGCATCCCATATTCTTAAAGCATGTCGAATAAGGAATATAGCATAAATCCCGATATTTTCAACCTGCGCGCGCATTTTTTTTCCAAGTTGCTCCGGAACTCCGCCGCCCGCTTCCGCCGGAATTCCGGAAATTAACATTTGACACGGAAAAGTTTTCAGGTTATATTACATCATCAGAATTCCGGAACATCATAACGTTTTTAATTATTCTTAAATCGGACAGGCTGAAGAATGAATGATTCCCCCCGCGGGATCCGCATTGCGGGATTCCGGGTCCTTTTCCTGAAAACCCTTTTTGCACTCTGTCTGTTTGCAGTCGGATTCAGCGCCGGCGCGTCCGGTCCGGCCGCCGCGCCGAAAGGGGAAAAACGCGTCCTGCTGATCTATTCCTATCAGATCAGTTTTGCCCCGGACTTCCAGTTCGTGGACGCATTCAACCGGGAACTCAGCCGGACCGGAATCAAATTCCGGGCAAAGCATCTGGAGCTCGGAGTCCTGACCCCGAACGCGGCTTCCCGGGAAATGCTTGAACAGAAGATCGCCCCCTGCCTTCCCGAAATCCGGAACGGAAGCTACGACGTGATCATTCCGCTGGGCCAGATCGCCATCGACCTGCTCCTGACTCATGCGGCGGAAATCCCCGACCGGACCGCAGTCATCTACTGCGGGCTCGACGTGGCCGCGCGCGACCTCTATCAGCGTCATTCCAATACCACGGGCGCTTTCGGACGCGTTTCCGTCAGCGACAACATCGACCTCGCGCTGAAACTTTTTCCCCGCACGAAGAAAGTCATTCTTCTGGCGGACTGGAGCATCGCAGGGCAGCGCATCGCGGATGACGGGAAGCGCCAGCGCACCTCCTATCCGCAGCTTGAAATCGTGATTCCGGAAAATGCCTCGATCCAGCTGAACCAGATGCTCGACCTGGTCCGGAACCAGTCCTCCGACACCGTCATCCTGTTCTATTCCTGGTTCAACATCGATTCGACCAATCTTGCCTCGCTGGAATATATCCTTTCCCATTTGGAACACGCGCGCGCCCGCATGTTCGCGCTGCAGGAACCCATGTTCCGCCAGGGAGCCGTCGGCGGAGTGTTCGTGTCCGTCGACCTGGTCGGAAAGTCTCTGGCCGAATCCGTCAACCGGGTTTTCCTCGGCGAGAAGGCATGCGATATTCCGGCCGCCTCCATCCCGCTCAAGACCTGCATCGGCTGGAGCGCAATCGAAACGCATCAGATTTCAAAGGATCGGGTTCCCCCCTTCGCAGAGATTTCCGGCGAACCCAGATTCTTCCGTCCGGAACAGATCCCATGGGCCGTGGCCTGCTGCGTGCTTTTCGCCCTGATCGCCGCCGCCCTCGCCGTCACGCTTCTCATTCTCCTTTCATGGAGGGCCAGAAACCGCAAGACCATGCGCGAACTCGAAGAAATCCGCAGACAGGAAACCGAACTGACTCACATCCTGCAGGCGGTGTTCGATATTTCCCCCATCGGAATTTCCGTCAAGGATGCCGACAGCGGATTCAAGTTCGTCATGTGCAACCGCGCCTTCTCCGAAATGGTGGAGCGGCCCATCCCCGATATCCTGGGAAAAGACGATTTCGAGCTCGCATTCTCCAACTTCAACGCCAATGTCTGCGTCGGGCAGGACAAGCAGGTCGTCCGCACGGGAATCAACGTCGACGTCACAGAGCAGACGCACAAGGGCTTCCCGGACAATCAGGCGTTCCGCGTAATGAAGATGCCGATCTTCATGAAGGACAAGCGGCTGGTGCTCGGTCTCTTCATGGACATTACCGGGCACATCAATCTGGAAGCGGAACAGGCCAGACTCCTGTATGAAAAGGGCGACCTGCTCGACAACGCCAGGATCGTCAGCGACTGCCTCCGCGAAGCCGTCGTCGAAGTCGACTTTGCACGCTCCGTCCGCAAGATCCTCGCCCGGATCGGCCGCAAGTTCGGCGCCGCCCACTGCGACATCTTCCGTTTTACAGACGAATACTCCGGGATCGAATGCCTTTATTCCTGGTGCCGCGGCGAAGAGGACGAAATTTCCGGCCCCCGCCGCTACCCGACCTCCATCTGCCCGACCCTGATGGAAACCCTGAAGGAAACGGGAACCATCTATATCGACGACCTCGGGCGGATTCCGCCTGAATTTGCCGGAATCCGCCCCCTGGTCTCAAAGTTCCATTTCAGCTCCATGGCGGTCCAGGACATCCAGATCGACAGCCATCTTGCGGGATTCCTCAAGATCGACTTCATCGGCCCGCAGCACAAATTCACGGAAAACGACAGCCGGCTCCTCTGCGAAGCGGTCAATCTTTACGGACTCATCCGCACACGCAGCCTCCGGATGCAGGAAATTGCAGAGCAGAACCACATGGAAAAGCAGATATTCGACAATCTCACCATGCCGATCCTGCTGCTGAATTCCAGCAAGACCATCATCCTCGCCAACGCAAAAAGCCGGGAAGTCTTCGGCGACGACCTGGCCGGACGCAAGATCTGCGACTGCGTCTGCAAACTCAACGAATCGCTGCACTGCACTCCGGAGACATGCTCCTTCCAGGGGATCATCAATGGAAATGTCCCGTTCATCAGGACCGTGCCCATCCGCGGGCGCACCTACCAGCTGCGCGGTCAGCCGGTGCTCAACCTCGAAGGCAGACTCGTCAGCATGCTCGCGGTCTACGTCGACGTCACAGACCTCAACAAGGCCCTCGAGGCCGCTCAGGCCGCGGACAAGGCAAAAAGCTTCTTCATGGCCTCGGTCAGCCACGAGATCCGCACCCCGCTCAACTCCGTCATCGGATTTTCCGAACTCCTCAAGAGCGACTCCCTGTCCAGGGAAGAACGCAACGACTACCTCGATTCCATCCGGATTTCCGGGAACGCCCTGCTCCAGCTGATCGGCGACGTCCTCGACCTCTCCCGCCTGGAAGCCGGCCAGATGACCGTCAATCCCGCAAGCCTCGACTTCAATGCGCTCTGCGGCGAAGTCCTGCAGCTCTTCCAGCCCGATGCAAAAACAAAAGGGATTGTCCTGCGCCATGAAAGCGAACTCCTGCCGGCCCTTGTCCTGGATGAACAGCGCATGCGGCAAATCCTCTGGAACCTTCTCGGCAATGCCATAAAATTCACCCAGCACGGCTCCGTTTCGCTCAAAACGGCCTTCACACCCGGACCTTCCGGCGCGGGAATTCTGCGGATCAGCATTTCCGATACCGGCTGCGGCATCCCGAAAGGGGATATCGAAAAACTCTATCAGCCATTCGTCCGGCTCTCCCGCATGCGCGGCACCGGCTCCGGAAAGTCCGGAACCGGACTCGGTCTCGCCGTCACCCGGCGCATGATCGAATGCATGGGCGGATCCCTCTCCGTGGAAAGTGAAGTCGGGAAGGGAAGCACTTTCCGCATCGTGTTCCCGGGAGTCTTCTTCCGCAGGAATCCGTCGGCGCCGAACAGGGCCGAACTCCCGGCTCCCGCCAGAATCCTGGTCGTGGACGACGTTCCCATGAACCTCAAGGTCCTTTCCGGAATGCTGGGAAAGCTCGGAATCGAGGTCGCGACCGCCTCCGGAGGCACCGAAGCCCTTGAAAAAATGAGTTCCGTTTCCTTCGACATGGTTCTGACCGACCTCTGGATGCCGGATATGAACGGAGAACAGCTCGCCCGGGCCATCCGCGCCAAGGCCCCGGCCGCCGTCCTCCGCATCGCAGCCGTCACGGCGGACAGCGACGCCTCCTCAAATTTCGCCCTGGATGTCTTCGACGCCGTCCTGCAGAAACCCGTGACGCTCGACAAGCTCAGGAAACTGATCGACCGCCATGTCTGAGTTCCGCCTCACGCGCCTTTCGGGAAACCCATGCAGATTTGGATTTTTTCTCACCGCCTTGAGGCGGATATGCTTTTCAGATTTCAAAATATCAAAGGAATATCAAAATATTCTGCTTTTTACCTTGCAGACTGTATCTTCTGTGCATTTTTATATTTTTTTCACAATGAGCATAATATTTTTTCCATTGCTGTGAAATATCTTTCACACTCTTGTTTCTTCTGCATAATCTCTGTTAAATCCGGCAGAAGAAGCAGCTTCTCTGCCTCACCCCAAAAGGAAAAGCGTCCCAAAAACACGCATGTTTCACAGGAATCTGTCGGGAAATCAATATTTTCAGGAATTATTCCTGATTAATGCCAGAATATTGTGAAAAAATCAGGAAAAACCATTTTTTTTCGTTTTTTTTAACGGAAAGGGCTAGACAAAATCTGCAGAATGTGGTATAATATAGCTGTAGTTAGGGCAATCGTTCATATCGAAAGTCATCTAACCAACCAAACCAAGGAGAAGGAAGAAAATGAAAATGAATCGCAAGAACCGTGAGTTCACACTCATCGAGCTCCTCGTCGTCATCGCGATCATCGCGATCCTGGCGGGCATGCTCCTGCCGGCACTGAATGCCGCGCGTGAAAAAGCCCGCAGAATTTCCTGCGTCGCGAACCTCAAACAGATCGGAACCGCTTTCAGCCTCTACGTTCAGTCCGATGACCAGACCCTCCCGGAAAACGACGTTCAGGCCAGTGCAAAGGGTGCGGCTTCTCTGGAAGTCCTCCGCAGAACTGAAGTCCTTTCCGACCACAAGATCTATGTCTGCCCCTCTTCGACCATCAAGGCCGGAACAGGCTCCGAATCTCTGACCACCACGAACATTTCGTTCGCGTATCTGCCCGGATTTGACGCTGCCTCCCCGGGAGACTCCGGAATCGCGGCCGACGGCTGGACCACCTCCACGACGATCAACCATGACCTCTACGGCAACATTCTGTTCGCCGATGGCCACGTTCAGCAGAGCACCGGTGTGAAGGGCACCCTCAACTGGATCACGAAGGCCAACTGGGTCGCTGAGCCGATCAGCGGCAAGACCTCCACAGGCTGGGTTTCGTCTTCTAGTACTGCGTATGGTCCCCAGATAGACTAATTCCGAATTCACGGTTGGTTAATGATGGGCGGCGGTTCGCAAGAACCGCCGCTTTTTTTAATGCAGGAGAATCCCTTTCCGTACCGGACATTCTCCCAATGATTCAGCAAAAACAAGACAACAGAACAACAACCATGATGCTGTGTTCCTTCCTGAAAAAACATGCGGACTTCCTTCTTGCCGCGTTTGCGGCTCTCCTCGTGTTCGCCGTGTTCTCGCCTGCTCTGCGGTACGGTTTTCTGAACGACTGGGACGATGGCAGATTCATCGTGACGAATTCCAAACTCGGGCTGAATCCCGCAGACATTTCCCTGTACCTCTTCCATCCGTTTCAGGATCTTTATACCCCGCTTCCCATGATTTCCCATGTTCTGGAGAAAGCGGTCTTCGGACTGAATCCGTTCTGGTTCCATCTGGACAATCTTCTGCTTCACGCTCTCGCTTCCGTTTTTCTTTTCCTGATTCTGCGTCGGCTGGGAATACGGCCGCTTCTTGCCTTCTTCGCGGCGCTGCTCTGGGCGGTCAATCCGCAGAAAGCCGAATCCGCCGCATGGATCGCGGAACGCAAGGATGTGCTCTGCGGCGCGTTCGTTTTTGCCTCTGTCTGGTTTTTCCTTCGCGCTTTTTCAAGACGGAAGATTTCCTGGGCCGCGGGGATTCTCTGCGTTCTGGCACTCGGGTGCAAGCCTTCCGCCGCATCTGTTCCGGGAATTATGATCGTCTATGCCGTCTGCATGGCGCTCCGGAACCGCGTTACATTCCGCCGCGGGCTGATCATGTGCTCCGTTCCGGTCCTGATTTCACTGGCCGGGACCGCATGGACCGGATTCATGACGATGAAAACAAATCCGGGGTTTCTGGAAACCAATCTGCTGGTCCCCGTTTCCAATCTCTTTCGCTATCCGCTGACGGCGCTTGTGCCCTATGACGTGAATCCGATCTTTCCGAGCATCGGAACGCTGAATGACATTCTGCCGGTCATTGCTGGCGGAATCGTGCTCCTGTGCACATTCCTGATTCTGGCCCTCCTCCTGAAATTCAGCTGGAAATGGATTCTGTGCGCGCTGCTGATCATCGGAGGAACAGCCGTGCCGGTGCTCGGACTGTGGCGCTATACCGATTTTGATTTCTGCGACCGCTACAACTATCTGGTTTCCGCCTCTGTGCTTGCGGTTTTCGGAATCATGGCGGAACGCTTCTGCCGGATGCGTCCGCAGCGGTACGGCGCCGTGCTGCTGTTCTTTCTTGCGGGAAGCGTCATTTTTTCAGCCATGACACTTTCTTATCTTCCGGCCTGGCGGAACATGGGGACCCTCTGCAGACATGTCCTCGGAAAACAGGGAAGGCTGAATGCGAAGGTCATGGAAAATTCCCTCATTACAGCACTCCGCATGGAAGACAGAACATGTCTGCAGGAGGTCTGGGATTCCTTTTCAAGGATGGATCCGCATCAGAAAAAATATCGCTGTGCGGTCAAGACGTCGCGTCTTTTCATTCAGGGGCATCTTGCCCTGACCGGAGGACAGTTCGAAAAGGCAACAAAAATATTCTCCCGTCTGCGCTCCGAAATGCTTGTCGATTCCGGGAAAAAATTTCCCTGGGAAGCCTCGTGGGGCATTCTTTATCATGACTTTGCCATGGCAGCGAACCTCAGGGGGGACGTTCCGTCCGCGATCAAATTCCTGAACCGGGAAATTGCCTTTTACAATGAGACAACTGACCGCAGCATGCGATATTATTATGCCGCCGCGATGAAAGCCGATCTGGAAAAGGACAATGACGCCCTGCTGGATGCGTGGAAACACATTCTCCGGCAGAATCCGGCCATGCGCCTGCAGTTCGAACAGATTAAAAAGATGAAAGGTCTTCGAGAACCATGAACCAGTTTTTCTCTTTTTTGAAAAGACATGCGGATATTCTCCTGCCCGTTTTTGCGGCTCTCCTCGTGCTCGCCGTGTTTTCCTCATCGCTCGACTTCAGATTCCTGCATGACTGGGACGACGGCGAATACATCATCTCGAACACCCACCTCAATCTGACGGCGGCCAATCTTCTCTACTGGTTCCGGAATCCGATTCAGGACCTCTATACCCCCCTCCAGATTCTTTCCTTCATGATCGAAAAGACGTGTTTCGGACTGATACTATTTTGCAATCAAACATAGATAAAACGAGAACGTGTGCTATATTATACGC
>CAZHPP010000032.1:0-15162 GCA_964534535.1 uncultured Victivallales bacterium
CCTCCGAAGTCCGGACGATCCGTTCCGCATTCATGCAGACGCGCGGAATATACGCCACATCCTCGTACACCATGCCTTCCGGGAATGCGCCGGAACGTTCCAGCAGCGTGCGGCGGAACAGCTTGTTCCAGGAAAAGGCGCCGAACAGAGGATCGTCAAGGAACGCTTCGGCCGCCTGACGGGCCCCCATTTCGTTCACGGAGACCGCGCGCCGCGGTTTTTTTTCGGGCGACGTACGGAAGGAACAGACGGCAAGATCGGCGCGGTGCTCCAGCGCCAGCGAATGCAGTTTTCCCGTCCATTCCGGATCGGGGACATCGTCTCCGTCGGCGAAGGCGATCCATCCGCCGCGGGCCCGTGCCAGTGCACGGTTGCGGCACGCGCCCTGCCCCGCATGAGGCGCCGGCGGAAGCACGGTCACGCGGGAATCCTTTTCCGCATATTCCCGGAGAATCGCAGGGGAAGAATCGGAAGACGCATCGTCGACGGCCAGAATTTCAAGTTCCGGATTGTTGTTTTTCAGCAGGGAGTCCAGACATGCCCGCAGGTATTCCGCGTCATTGAAGACGGGCACGATCACGCTGATTTCAGGAGGATTCACGGGCGGGCCTCCTGCCGGAAACGTCTGGGGCTCATGCCGTATTTCCTGCGGAAAAGACGCGAAAAGTAGTTGCTGTCGGGAAATCCGCAGGCTGCGGCAGTCCCGGAAACATCGGATTCGCCGCGGGCAAGCATGGCGGCCGCCTTGCGGAGTCTGGCGTTGATCAGGAAACTGACCGGAGCGGTTCCGGTGAACTCGCGGAATCTCTGACGGAAACTGCTTTCGGACATTTTTGAGCATGCGGCCATGGAATTCAGGGTCCAGCGTTCAGCGCATCGGCTTTCGAGGGCGGCCATCAGCACGCCGATCCGATAGGCGTTCGGCGGCGCACGGAACGCCCCGGAATCATCGGGGCGGCAGTTCCGGCAGAACAGGAGCATGACCTTGCAGAAGTCGGCGAGGACGGCCGTCCGGGCTCCGGCGGCCCTGCGATCTTCTTCGGCAAGAATATCGTCGAGAAGCGCCGCGGCGGAATCAAAGCAGGAGCGGTCGAGCTGGAACACGTTCCAGCGTTCGCCGGAAACGTTCAGGTTGAACAGCATCTGATAAACCGGAAGGTCGCGGATATCATCCTCAAAATGGCGCAGGAAATCCGGGGCGAACAGGATGTTGTAAATCTCGAGATTGTTCGCATTCTTGTAAAAGTGAACGTGTCCGGGATGAACGATGAAGACGCTTCCCGCACCGATTTTCAGCTCCTTGCCGTCGAGGTTGTGGAATGCGGAGCCGGAACGGACGAACACGAGCTCGAAGAAATCGTCGTGAAGATGGCGCTGGGCCGGGCCATAATCGGCATTGTGAACATAGAACGCCACGCAGAACCGGAAATTTTTCCAGATCAGCATGTGTTCGAGCGTATTCATTGCCCGGGCCGGGGTCAGATTCCGGTGATCTGGAAAAAGCGGCGGTTTTCGTCGTCGGGATCACGGGTGATTTCAATCGTGACGGCGTCCGGCGGATAGATTCCGGCAGCCTGGTCCGGCCACTCGATCAGGGAGACGGCGGAAGGGTTGTCAAGGAATTCGTCGATCCCGAACGCGAGTGCGGAATCGGCGCCGCTGATGCGGTAGAGGTCCATGTGATAGAGCATTTTTCCGCCGGGAAGCGGGTACTCCTGAACGATCGTGAACGTGGGACTGGAAACCGGCTCCGTGACTCCGAGGGCACGCGCGAAGCCGCGGGTGAACGCGGTCTTTCCTGCACCCAGGTCGCCCTTGAGAAGGATGACGGTTCCGAATTTGACTTTTGCGGCAAGTCCGGCGGCGCGGCGTTCGGTTTCCTCCACGCTGCATGTTGTGAATTTCATCATGAAAAGTGATCGAATCCTGTTTTGTTGATCTTGAAGGAATTGAGCCATTCGCCGGGGGCTCCCTCACGGAAGATTCCGATGGGAGAAACCGGTTCGGAGAACGGCCACTGATGTTCAAGTCCGGCGGCACAGCCTGGCGAAACGGCAAAAATGAGTTCATAGTCTTCGCCGTCGCAGAGGGCTTCCGTGAGGGAGGCCGAGTCGCGCGCGAGGATATTGGCGGTTTCCAGTTCCAGGGCGCACCCCGATGCGGCCGCCATGCGGAGCGAATCCTTGAGCAGACCGTCGCTCACGTCCATCATGGCGCGGACCCCCGGCATTCCGCCGAGGAAGCGGCCTTCGCCCAGCCTCGGCTGGAAGGTCAGGTGGTGCTCCGTTTCAAAGGAACGCCCGAAGCAGCCGGTGGCGTAAAGAATGTCGCCCGGCCGGGCGCCGTTCCGATATCTGACGCGGTCTTTCTCCACAAATCCGAAGATGGAAAGCGAAAACACACCGCCCGGTTCCGGAAGTTTGGAAATGTCTCCGCCCACCACGCTCATGTTCCAGATTCCGCATTCGCGGCGGATCCCCTGATGGAATTCATAAAGCGGATCCTCGTCGAGCGGCGAGGCCGCAATCGAAAGCATGGCATAGGACGGAAGTCCGCCCATCGCCGCGATGTCGCTCACGTTCCGGCGGACCAGCTTGGCCGCGTAGCGCGAGGGCGGTTCCTGCGGAAGGAAATGCACGCCCCGGACCACCTGGTCCACGGCGGCCAGAAGATATTTTTCGCAGCCGGGAATTTCAATGACGGCGCAGTCGTCGCCCGCGCCCCGCACGACTTCGCGCGGGGTATCAAAAATTCCGGTCAGCCGCTCGATGAACGATTCCTCACTCATACTTTCGACACAAGATAAACCGTTTCATTGACGCAGGAAAGGATCCTGACCGGGGTTCCGGTGGCAAGCGCATCGTCCGCCACGGCGGGGACTTCACGCGTGGAGCTTTCCAGCGCGACCGTGACGCGGCCGCCCGGAGCGCGTCCTGCGGGAATGTTCAGATAAACGGTGCCCGTTTTCCCGACGAGGTCGGTGTTCCTGATATTTCCGGAGTGCTGAAGCTTGACCAGAATCCAGACGGCGAGCGCGGTCAGGCTCATGGCGATGATTCCGCAGCCGAGCGCGGCCAGGAATCCCCAGATTCCATACGGCCCCCAGATCACCCCGGCCCAGCCGAACACCGTGATGAAGGCCAGAATCGTGCGGAGGCTGATGAACTGGAAATCGGCATAGCCGGTGTCCACATGCCCGGAAACGTCAAACGTGCCGTCGGAGGCCACATCTCCGGGAGTATCGACTCCGCCGAGCTCGAACCCGCTCATGGCGAGGACGGCAAGGAGGATCACGGAACCGCCGATGGCCAGCCCCCAGTAAAGGCTCATCGCCACGCTTCCCGCAAGAAATTCGCTGATGGATTCAAACAGATTTGCAAGCATTGCAGTCCTCCTTCCTTTTCGGTATCTATAATTTGGCACGGATTTGCGCATTTTCAAGACCGCGGGCGGAAAAATCTCAAAGGAAGAATTCATCGGCGGAAACGGGAATGAGCCGTTTGCAAAAACCGAAAGGCGTGCTATACTGTCGGAATCATGTTCCGAAACAGAAGACCAGTTGTTTCCTGCGTTCTTGCGCTTGCGTTCCTTCTTGCGACGCTGGCGCATCCGCTGTTCCATGCTCCGCACCATTCCGAAGCGCGGGGAAGTCGGACCGTCTGCGTCAATGTCCTGCACGGGAAACACCTTCCGGCCTTTCACGAAAACGGCATGGCATGCCCGGTCTGTTCCGGGCTGTGGAACCTTGCCGCCGTTCCTTCCGAAGATTTTTCCCTTCCGGCACTTTCATCGCCGGACGTCCCCATGGAAGACACAGGGTCCTTCCATGGAACGGAAATTCAGCTCCCGCCCACGCGTGCCCCCCCCCGTTCGCTTTTGTGATGGAAAAGATTTGATTTTCACAAAAACGAACAAAGGATCACAGGATGAAAAGAACCTTCACTCTGGTGGAGCTCCTCGTGGTGATTTTCATCATCGCGCTGCTCGCCGGACTTCTTCTGCCGGTGCTGAACAAGGCACGCTCGAAGGCCGATTCGGCCAACTGTCTCAACAATCTAAAGCAGGCGGGACTCGCCCTGGCCTCCTACAGTCTGGACTGGGACGACTGCTTCCCCGTTGTGCATCTGGGCACATTCGCCCATCCAGAGGAACCGGAGGGCGACCCGCAGTGGTTCACGCCGCTGGTCGACCGATGCGGCTACCGCATGGAATATCTCCGATGCCGTCCCGACAAGGGATACAGCCGGGAGAACGGCATTCAAAGCTACATGGTCAACGCCATGTTCACGTTCGGAAGACATGTGAGCTCCCTGCGGAGCGCCTCGTCCAGGATCGTGCTTTCGGAACGCGGATTCGAGAACGGGAAAGCGGTGGAACATCAATGCTATCCCGGCATGAGCGAACCGGCCGACTGGCAGGGAGAGATCGACTCGAAACGGCATGACGGAAAGGCGAACTGTCTGTTCGCGGACGGTCATGTCCGGTGTCTTGAATGGAAAGAGACCGTGGGAGACGGTTCGGAGAAGTCGAACCTCCACTTCGTTTCCGAGTGGCTGAGCGGATATGTGGAGGCCGAAGGCCATCCGCACTGACGGGCGGGAATTCCCGTGCGCGGGACGGTTTGCGCCGTCCCGCGGCTCCGTCACGCGGGACGGATTCTGAGCGCCGCGCGGAGATCGGCAAGCGTAAACGGACGCACCAGCACGGCGGAGGCTCCGGAATCAGCCAGGAGCCGGGAATCGTCCGGGAATGCGGACCCGGTAACAGCCGCCAGCACCACGCCCGGCCCGAACTTTATGCGGAACCCCCTGACCGCTTCGGCCGACTTCTGCGGACTTTCGCAGTTCAGGACGACCGGACAGAAGCACTTTTCCGGCGGGAACGAGTCGCTGATGACGGCCGTAAGCCCGAGACTCTGGAGCATCCGCTTCAGCAGGACCGCATCGTCCGGACGGAAACACGCAAGGAGAATTTCTTTTTTGACGGCGGCAGGATTCTGCTCAGGAACGGCTCCGGACTCAGGTTCTCCGAAATTGAAGACGGGAACGCCCTGCGTCTGACGCGATGCGGCGGATGCGATTTCACGCATCGGGAAGGCAATTTCGATCACGGTATTGGATTCGGGACTTCTGCGGATGGCGAACACACCGCCGGTCAAAGCCGTTTCGAACTCAATCAGTTTGATCCGGAGGAATGCGGCGGCCGCTCCGGCAGGGATCGGCGTCTTTCCGGAGGCGGCAAAGGCCAGAAACGCTTCCGCAATGGAAAGCACAGACTTGTCCGTCCGGTCCGAAAACCGGAACACAAAAGAAGACTTTTCCTCGGCGCATTCGAACACGACGGTTGAATTTTCCGGTGCAAAGGCGGCGACGATTTCCGCAGACGATGCAAGAATGCGGGAAAGAACCTTTTTCGGAGCTGCAAAGGATTCCCTGAGCGGGACATGGCACTTTGTCTCGATGGCCACGGACCGGCCGATGGCATCGGCCGCGGCGGCCCCTGCGGCATCGCGGAGCATGTCGGCAGGACTGAAAGCCTGCGGCGTCATTTCCGCCGCGAGCAGATCGATTCCGGCGAAATCTCCGGGCGCGCGGAGCGCCTTCGCGATTTTTCCCGCCCTGTTCTGAATGAGTTCCAGCAGACGGCGCAGTTCAGAACCGGCATCTGCATGGTCGATCAGGACACCGGAATACCCGGTAATTTCGCAGAGGGGACCGGAAACCTCCTCGAGAATCTTTCCGGCGAGCACAGGCGGCAGCAGATTTCCGTTGGCGGCATCGAGCCGGGCTACAGTTTCGCGGCTGCGGCTTTTTGCAAGACGCGCCTGAACGCCGTCCAGCTTGTCGCGGAGATAGTTGAGCGAGGCGGCAAGTTCGGAAAATTCGGCGGAATATGTGAGCTTGAGCGGTTCGGCATCCGAATTCGGCTTCATGATTGAACCGGCATAGCGGTTGGCGCGGTCAAGACGGTCGGCCAGTGCGCGCGCAGTCGAAAGCAGGACCGGCGTGAAAATCAGGATCGTCAGCAGAGTCACAAGAACGATCATGCCGCCGATCACGCTGATGGAATTGCTGATGTCCGCGCCCGTCTGCCAGGTATAGGGCACGGTCTTCACGAGCTTCAGGGCGAACGGCTCCTTCGGGGAAAGGCCCACGTTGGACGCGGCGTAAATCCAGACGGAATCATCGGCGCCGAACACAGTGCCCATGTCGTAGACGCCGTCCACAAAGACCATGGGGACGTCCCGCACACGCTTGGTCATTTCGGAAATGACGGAATCGGGCACGGTGCCTTCCCTGGTGTTGTGCTTGCAGGAGGCAATGGGGGTATTGTCCCGCATCAGCAGCAGGGAACCGGATGTTCCGGAAACCGGGGTGACGCCGGCAAGAAGTTTTGCCGCATTGATGCGGAAGGCGGCCAGTTCGCCGCTCCGCAGGGAACGGATCAACCAGAAGAAGCCTTCCTCATCGGGATCTGGAACAAACGCGGCCGGACTGGAAAGATTCAGTCCGGTGAGGAAGCGGCGGTATTTTTCCGGCATGGAGTTTCCAGCGGAGCCGGGAAGCTGATTCCGTGCCCCGTAAGTCCGGAAGGAATCGCCGGAGGAGGAAATGCGGCAGAAACACTCAACGGCCCCGCGGCCGAGTCCGGCGGGAAAATGCGGCGGCCCCCGGTGAAGAAGGGAATCCGTGAGCTCGAGTTCCGCCATGGTGAATTTGTTTTCCAGAAGCATGGTTTCGGTTTCGGCGGCGGTCCTGGCGGAGGACATGGCGGCATGGACCGCGGATTCCCTCGCATCAACCTGAACGGACTTCATGATGGTTCCTGCGCCGTAATAAAGAATCAGTGCGCCCAGGGAGTACGCCGCGAGTGCCGCGGCGCCGATCGTCAGGATGAGTTTTGTCTGAAGTTTCATGATTCCTCCGTGATCACTGCGCTTTTTTGGTCAGGGCGGGAAAAGCATCGGCCCAGAGCGTCGGAGTCGCTGCGTTCTGGGACGCCATATAGAACGTGATGTCGGTGCGGTGAAGTTCCTCGAGCCGGTGCACGGTGAGGCGGCGCACAAGTTCGCGGTCGTTGCATTCGCTGCTGATGTGTCCGAGCAGGAGATAATGGGTGCGGGCGGAAACAAGCGTGCCGAGCGACTCCATGGCATCCTCGTTGCTGAGATGTCCGAACGATCCCATGATCCGGCGCTTGAGCTGGAGCGGACGCGGGGACGCCGCCAGCATCTGCGGATCGTGGTTGGATTCGAGCAGAAGGATGTTGCAGTCTTCCAGCCGGGTCATTGCGAGCGTGTTGATCGTGCCCAGGTCGGTGGCGACGGCGATCTTGGAAGTTCCGCAGCGGAACACGAACGCCACCGTATCCGGCGCATCGTGCGGAACGGAAAACGGCTCAATCCGGACTCCGCAGAGCTCGAAGGGCGTTCCGGGAGAAAACAGGACGACCTTCGGGCCGAGCTCCTTCCGGCGCGTCATGGAAATGCACGTCTTGTTCGTGACGTATGCGGGAATTCCGAACTTTTCCGTGAACACGCGGCATCCGCGCGTATGGTCGCTGTGGTCGTGCGTGATCAGCACGGCGGCGATTCCGGCGGGATCGATTCCGGCCTTTTCCATGCGGACGGAAAGTTCCTTCGCAGTGAATCCGGCGTCGAGCAGGAGATTGCCGGCTGGGCCGTGAATGACCGTGGCGTTGCCGCCGCTCCCGCTGCCGAGGTTTGTGATTCCGAAACAGGGATTCATGGCGTGACGGCCTCCGGAAGGATCATCTGCAGCGAAGCCGTTCCGTGCGTGTAGACTCCCACGGAAAGCGAGTTCGGGGACCAGGGCGGAAGGATGTGGACCGTTCCCCGGTCCCATGCGCGGTGAAAATGTCCGACCGCAACGACTTGGGCGCCTGCGTTCCGGCATTGTTCCCCCAGCGCCTCGAGCTCGTGTTCGGGAAAATAGCGTTTCTGGCGCATGTTCGCGCCCTTCATGGAAAGACGGATCCGGTCGGAAACGTATTTTCCGGGACCGTGTCCGCCCAGCCTCGCCAGAAGGCGCATGAACGGATTCCGCAGCGCCAGCCGCAGAAGGCTGAACAGGATGTCATGCCGGTTGATCCGGTCGCCGTGCGTGATATAGAGCTTTCCGCCGTCCAGCGAAATCGAATCGCCGCTGAGCTCGGAAAACCACCGCCGGTCCAGATAGAATTCGTGGTTCCCTTCGATGAAGCCGACATAGCGGCCGCGCGCCTTTTCGGTCAGACACCAGCTGCGGAAAAATCCGTGGACGGAATCCTCGTATCCGGGGAAGCCGAGCCACAGTTCAAAAATATCGCCCATGAAGACGATCCCCGTTGCGCACGGAAGTGCCGAAACGCGGGCAAGGAAACCGGTGAACGCCGTTTCCTCCGGGGTTCCGGGCGAAATATGGGAATCCGTAATCAGCAGAGTCTGTTTCATAATGGCTGTAATATAGCGCAGAATTGCGGGAGTTCAACAGGCAGGGGGCGAGAAATATGCGCGCACGGGCGCATGCAGAGGCTCGACCCGCCCGCTGCAGACCGGCTGATCCGGGAAAATTCCGGCATCACGGCAGATTGGTTGTGACGATTCCGCGGCGGTGTCTGGCGCGGATGTGCTCCAGCGCCTCGTCTGCGGTTTCGACGACTTCGAAGATGTTCATGTCCTCGGGGGCGATGAGCCCGTTCTTGAGCAGACCGCCGCGGCAGAAGTCCAGGAAGGGCTCCCAGAATTTCTTCCCGACCAGGATCAGCGGAATGGCATTGATCTTGTGGGTCTGGATCAGGGTCAGGGTTTCGGTGAACTCGTCAAGGGTGCCGAATCCGCCGGGGTAGATCACCACGGCAAGGGAATACTTCAGGAAGCAGACCTTGCGGATGAAAAAATAATGGAACGCCAGGCTTGTCGTCTGATACTTGTTCGGATGCTGTTCCGTGGGAAGCTCGATATTGAGTCCGACGGCTGTGCCGCCGTTTTCGAAGGAGCCGCGGTTGCCGGCCTCCATGATTCCGGGACCGCCGCCGGTCAGCACGCCGTAGCCGGCTTCGGAAAGGATCTTCCCGAGCCTGCGGGCGCTTTCGTAATATTCGCTGCCCTCACGGAGACGCGCGGAACCGAAGATGGAAACCAGCGGTCCCTGCTTGGCCATGTCTTCAAAGGACTCGACGAATTCCGCCATGATCCGGAAAATGCGCCACGGCTCCTCCCGCGTGAAATCGGGAAGTCCGCAGATGGGATGAGAAGGTTTGCTGGATGTCATTTGGATGTGCCTCCGGTCTGCCGCGTGAGCGAATCAAGTTCGCCCGCGGAATAGGATTCGATGCTGGTTTTATATTTGTTGTGGATTCTGGAAACGGCCATTTCCCGCGCGAACTGCGGAAGGTACTGCTCCTGCAGGAACTTGTCCCGCAGAAGATCAAGCTCCTCCGCCTGGCGTGCGGGAAGAATGCCGCGGTATGACGAATAATACTGCACGGAAACCCCGTTGAGGCGGGATTCTGCGGCATAAGCCTTTTCCCGGATTTCGGAATAGCGGCGGAAGAGTTCGTCCTTGGAAATGCCTCCGTAGTTCGGGGCCACGCTCTCCGTGGCCCGGGGCGCGGTCCCGGCCGTGCGCATGGGAGCGAACGGCGCGGGCGCGGAAGCAAGCATGACGAATCCGGCCTTGCGCAGGGACTGCACGTCCTCCTCCACGCGCCGGCTGCTGAGTTCCAGCTTTTCCTTGGAAAGTTTGAAATCGGTGTTCAGCTGTTTGAGCTTGGACGCCCGTTTCTTGGAATTGCCGCGGATGGACTGGAAGCTGCGGTAGATGGAAAGACGCGCGGCATAGTTGTCCCGGAAAATGTGCACGTTCAGCGCGATCCGGAATTCGGACGGGACGCGGACCTTTTCCAGGAGCACGCGCTGGCCGATCTCCTGGGCCATGGTCGAAAGCTTTTCGAAGTAAAGTTCGTCGTTCTTGGCAATGATCGCATCCGAAGGATATTTTTCCGCTGCGGCAAGCTTGCTGCACTGCTTCAACAGTTTTTCAAAGGTGTTCAGGACATCGAGGTCCTGATCGCCGAAATGTTCCGGCCGGGTGAACATCTTGTTTTCGCAGGAGAAATTGAGCGAATGCAGAAGCCTGATCTGCCTGCGGACGTTTTCCGCATGGAAAGACGCTGACCCGGAAGTCTTTTTCGTGGCGGAAATGGAACGTCCGATCCGGATGAACTGGCACATGGCGGAAAAGTCGGCCTGGACCGTGATGTCCCGGATTCCGATTTCCGTGGCGACCGACTGGATTTTTGCGGCAAGCGCGGCCGTCTTGGTCATGCGGTTGCGGTATTCCGGAAGATAGGGGTCGTCGGCAGAAAGCCTGGAGACCAGGTCCTTGTTCTTGTAAAGATATTCGAAGTCCTGTTCAAAATCATCCAGTTCCGCCGCTGCGGAAAACAGCGCCGGGACCAGAAAGACGGACAGAAGGAAAATCTTGCGGAACATTCCGGGATCACATCCTCATTTCGAGTTCTTCGCGCTGCTCGTCGGTCAGGCCGGCGTATTTGGGATTTCCGGGCATGATTCCGCGCTTGGATTCCTTGACAAATTCGCAGAATTCATGGACTTCGGGTTCCTTTATCATCTCTTCGGAAGCCTCGATCTTGGCGATGGCGTTCTTGGTGTTGAGCCCCTCGAAGAAGAGGGTCTTGATGGCGCGGCGGATCATCAGACGCTTGTTGTTGTCGAATCCGGCGCGGCGGAGCCCGATCGTGTTGGGACCGGTGATGAAGTTCATCGAGCGGAGCATGCAGTAGGGCGGAACGTCCTGTCCGATCATGGCGCACGCGCCGATCATGGCGAGCGAACCGATGCGGCAGAACTGGTGAATCTTGACATAGCCGGAAAGCACGGCGCCCGGACCGACCTGGACGTGTCCGGTCAGAGCCGTATGGTTGGACATCGTCACATGGTCGCCGATCACGCAGTCGTGCGCAATATGCACGAACGCCTGCAGGAGCACATGGTTCCCGATGATCGTCTTGAGCTGCTCGAACGGAGGACGGTGCACCGTCACATATTCCCGCAGAATCGTGTCAGCCCCGATTTCCGTATAGGAGGTGAGCCCCTTGTAGAACCGATGGTCCTGCGGTTCGCCGATGAAGCTGCCGAAATAGAGTCTGCAGCGCGGGCCGAGCGTGGTGTACTGGCCCACTTTCACATGCGCGTCGATGATGCAGTCGTCGCCGATCTTCACGTCGTCTTCTATGATCGAATAAGGTCCGATTTCAACATTCGAACCGATTTCCGCCTTGGGGGAAACGATTGCCGTCGGATGAATTGCCATGATTTTTTCTTCCTTTCATAAACAGTACGGTAAACATAGCCTGTTTTCCCGTAAAAACAAGCGGACTAAGCAAAAAAGTAAAAGGCTCTGTTCTGCGTGATGCTGAGATTTTAATACATTTACAATGGGCTGCTCGCCCCTTGAACCCTCGGCAGGACTCAAAGAGCCCTGCACCCTGCGCAAAAAATTCAATTTTTTGCGCCCGTTTTTTGTCGATCTGCCGACCAGGAGGCAAACCTCCGTTTTTCCCAATGGCCTCACGAATCCCTGAAGAAACAGTCAACTGTTCGTACACAGCCGGGGAAAAGAACGCACGGCCCGGAAACAGGACCGTGCGGATGGATCATTCAGTGACCGGAATTATTTTGCGGGAACCTGCTTCATCTTCTGGACCTGTTCCATGATCTTCTGCTGGAGTTCACCCTGATGTGCCTTGACCCGATCCTCGCCGACACGCGCGCCTTCCACCGCAAGAACCGGCTGGGCCGCCGCGAGACGGCGTCCGATCGGAGTGCCGTAGAACCGGATCAGCTCGCGGATTTCTTCAGGCTTGAATTCCCTGAGATAGATTTCCGCCATGTCCTTCTTCATGGCGTCATAGGCCATGTATTTCCGGAAGAAATCCAGGAACGTCTGGCGGAACGGGAGCATCTGCGGCATATTGCGGATCTGGGAGTCGACCAGCGTTTCGATGGTCTTGTCCATGGTCACGCGGGTCTGCATGGCGTCGAAGAGCCGGTAGCAGAGCTGATAATCGGCTTCGGTGAAGAGTTTCTGCTGCGTCTGGGCGGAAAGCTGAAATGCAAAGAGCGCGGCAAAAGCAAGAGCGAGAACTGTCTTTTTCATGTTCGGCTTTTCAATTGTTTTAGGGGAAAAGATCATTCCGCGGAAAGCAGAATGTAGGCGAGATTGGAGTCGAAGGCGGCGTTGTTCATGATTCCCATGTGTCCGCCCTGGATATAATAGATGCCGCTCCAGCGGATCGGGGAAACGAGATGCGGCTTCCAGTCGCCGCCGTCGCGGAGGTCGAACGCTGTGCTTCCGACCGTGATTTTCCCGTCGCCGGAATCGCGCTCGATCACTGCGGGCTTCCCCGTCTTCGGGTCAATGGAAATCATGCGGGTCGTCTCGACGGCGTTTCCGGCGATGAGCCAGACGCTCGTCCCGCGGGGATAATGTTCCACCGTGGTGCGCATGGCCTTCTTGAACTTTCTGGCCTGGGCGAGACACTTCTGAAGATGGTCGAGCGCGGTTCTGCGGCGCAGTCCGGGAGTCTTCAGGGATTTGGGCAGGATTGCGGCAAGCATGGAATCGTTGTGAGGGTCGGCAAGTCCCCAGCCGTACTTCTCCCACGTTTCCGGACTGAGATAGTCGATGCGGCGTCCGGTGCCCTGCTCCACGATGGAACCGGTTTCCAGGTCGGGAAGCATCTGGTAATAGGAAACGAACGTGCCGACGAGTTCCGGCGGATAGGCCGGGGCGGCCGGGGCGAGTTTGAGCCCGTTCACAAGCTCGATGAAGGTGTCGGCATACCCCGTGTTCGGGGTGCCGATCATGATGACTTTCGCGACGGATTCGGCGCCGGCCCAGGTCGGCTTCGGAACGGTCTTTTCGTCGGCGGGGAGCTGCGCGGCGCCGAAGCGCAGGTAATAGCGCGCCAGCAGGCCGCCCATGCTGTGTCCGACGATATCGAACTTCACAGGATAGTTGTCCAGCCCGTAAAGTTCCTTGTATTTGCGCCGGAGATAGATGCGCTTGGTGCGGATGAATTCATCGAGACGCGCGGCGTTTTCCGAAATATCCCTCCGCCAGTCGCAGGAGAAGATGAACTGGGAATAGAAATGCTTCTCCTTCGGGAGCGGCGCATTGTCGGGAACGTATCCGAATTCGGAAAGACGCTTCGTCAGCAGGTCGTAATTGTCCAGCTTGAATTCGATCCCCATGACCTTGATGCGGGAGATTTCCATGATTCCGGCCGGACCGACGGAGTTTTCGAGCGAGGAAAGCGGCTTGCCGTATTCCATGGGATGAGCCAGAAGCGGAAACTTTCCGCCGGAGACCGTCATGTTTCCGTATGTGAAGTTTCCCCAGACGTTTTCGCCGGTGGCGCCGTCCTCGAGCCGGGCGCCGAGCAGGCCGTGGATCACGATCACGGGGTTCCGCGCCGGACCTTCGTACTGGAAAGAGCGCTCGAGGACGTTCCCGTGCACGGCATGAAGATACGCACGGGAATCCTGATAGGATCCGACGGGCGTTGTGGTGCAGCTTTCAAACATTCCGATTGCTCCGAGGCAGAGGACTGCCAGAATCAGTTTTTTCATTTGAATTATGTTTCTCCTTCTTAATCTAGCACGCCGCGGAACGGAATTCCAGCCGGGTTTTGCAAAAGTTCGCTTGATTTGAAGGTTTTCATGCCGTATATTGACGGAGCAACCTTTTTACGGAGATCTGGCAACTATGACTTTCACCGAAGATGAAGAACTGCTTTCCCGCGTCGACGACCTGGTCGACGGAAACGAGAATTCCACGATTGTATTCGGACACGATGCGGCCATGCCGCAGTTTTCAACGCTCGTGGAATCCCGTCATCCGGACACGGTGTTTCTGTGCGTCGGCGGAGAGGCTTCCCTGAATACCAGCGGAGCGTTTCCCGCCGTCATGAACGCGCTCGGGCTTCTGGACCTCAATATGCCGCGCTCGAACCGGATTCCGCCGGAACCCTCCACGGAAGACGTCGCCGGAATCGTCGAACAGATGAAGGCCGATCCGCCGGACCTCGTCGTCGCGATCGGCGGCGGCAGCGTGATGGACGCCGCCAAGGCCGCGTATCTTTCCTGGCAGAGCGGACGCCCCTGCTCCGATTTCTTCGGCTCCGAGCGCTGCGCCGCGCTGTTTCCAGGCAAAGACTTCCGCCGCATCATCTGCATCCCCACGACCGCCGGAACGGGCTCCGAAGCCACGCGCTATTCCAACATCATCGACGGCAAGACCAATGTCAAACGCCTGATTTCCGATACCCGGATCCTTCCGGAATACTCGTTCGTGGAGCCCGCCTTCACGATCCGCGTTCCCGGAGAACTGACTGTCACAACCGGACTCGACGCGCTCGTCCATGCGGTGGAATCCATCCTGAACTGGAAAGCTTCGATCAAGCATCCGGAGGCGGAGGAATGGGGGCTCACGGCCGCAAGGCTGATCGTCCGCGCCCTTCCGAACGCGGCAGCACTGCCGGACCGTCCGCTCGAACGCCAGATGCTTTCCGCCGGAGCCACGCTCGCCGGCATGTGCATCAACGTCTGCCCCACGAGTCTTCCGCACATGTGCAGTTTTTCGCTTTACGGGAAGGTTCCGCACGGACGCGCGGTCGCGGCGCTTCTGCCGCATTTCTGGCGCTGGTATCTGGCCGAACCGGAAGCGCGGGTCCGCACCATGCTCCTTGCCGGAGTCTTCGGCGGAGAATCGCCGGAGGAAGTCGTGGACAACTGTGAAAAGTTCATCCTTTCCGTCGGAGCCTCGGTCAATCCGGGGAAGATCGCCGGAGTGCCGGAGGACTTCATCAAAAAGCTCGCTTCCGACGCCGCGCTGAACCCCATGAAGCTCGAAAGCGCCCCGCGCGCAATCAAGGCTTCCGACTGTCCCAAGGTCTTCCAGGAAGTCCTTGGAAAAGTCTGGTGCTGACCGATGAAAATTCTGGCAGCACCCGACAAGTTCAAGGGAACCGTTTCCGCCCCGCGCGCGGCTGAAATCATCGCCTCCGAACTGGAAGCGGCCCTGCCGGGAGCCGAAGTCCTGCGGATTCCGCTGGCCGACGGCGGCGAAGGCACGG
>CAZHPP010000033.1:0-15104 GCA_964534535.1 uncultured Victivallales bacterium
GGATCATAATAAATTCCGGTGAACACAGCGCCTTTCGACTGGAGAAAAAGTTTCCCGGACTGAGTTTCCACAATCCCTTTCGGTTCGCAGTTCCAGTCCACACGACGCCAAAGCGCCTTTCCGTCTTTCAGATAATCCTGAAACGAGGACGACGGATCGAGTATGCGGATCTTCGAAATGCAGATCCAGCCCCACCGGTAATCCTGTATCCCGCTCTGCCCCGTGAAAATTTCGCCGTCGTCGACCGCTTCGCCCCTGCGGTCCGGAACGGTGTCGACGAAGGTAACGGCATTGTCTCCGAGTTTGAGCGTATCGACCGGAATCGAGAAACTCATTTTCGTCCAGTCGTTGTCCGCGAACGTGTTTGCTCCGGAGAATATCGGTTTCCCGTTGACTTTCACGCTCATTGTCGAGGCGCCCGGCTTGTCGTCATCCAGTCCCTCGACGGTCAAAAGCAGCGGTGATTGCGGAATCTTGTCCAGTTGGAAAATCACCGACAACTCGGAAAAGCCGGAACTCGGCCGGTTAATCGATTTCGTCAGTTGACGCGGACAATGGTAGTTGTAATAGTCCGGTCCCAGGCCGCCGCGCATCAGCCCCGGCAGGAACGTTATTCCGCCCGGAAAAACGACGGTTTTCAAGATCAGATGCTTCTCCGGATCTTCGAGGAATTTCTGCAGTTTCGGCTCCTGCGTCCAGTCTTTCACCGTTTCGGGCAGATCGATTCCGGCGACCAGCTTGAGGAACTGTCTCGCCGAAGCACCGTGCATCGGGGTGTGCTGAATGCCGCGTTCCGGAAATTTCAACGGCAGCGCGTTGACCTGTCTGGCGATGGATACGAATTTTACGAGCCGCCTGGCAAACGCGGCGGTTTCCGCCTTGGTTCCGCAGTCGGTGTAACGATATTTCGCCAGATCCATGCGCATAATCTTGAAATAAGCGACCCACACATGGCCGCGGATTGTCGCGTCGCATTTCGCGGCCGCCGCGACCGCCTGGTCAAGCAGCGGATACAATTGGTCAAACAATTCGCGGTCGAGGATGGTTTTCCGGGTAAACACCCAGCTCATCACCGTGATATTGTGCTCCCCCGATGAAATTTCGCCGGGACGGTGTCTGTAGGTTTCGGTGAAATCCTCGATCTTTCTTTCCATTGCCGTGATGTACTTTCCGGCGGGTCCGTAATACACGTCGTTGAATTCGGTGATCGCCCGGTCCGGAGAATCCCCCACGTTCCAGCGGCCCGTTATGGCACGGATCTGCGGTTCGCCGCAGTAGGTTTGATAAAGTGCTTTGGAATAACGGTTCAGGAATTCAAGCTGCCGGAGATGGTGCCACGGTCTGGCCTCCTCGTATCCGACCGTCGCCAGCCTGGCCGGGCCGGTGATTTTCGACCAGGCCTTCAACTCCTCCACCGCCGCCTGGTTTTCCTCGCATTCGACATGCACGTTGCACGGCCAGTTGAACGGCGGCAGACAAAAGCACACGAGAACATTTTTTTCCGGCACGACTTTGCGCGGCGGTTGCAGCAGAAGCAGATAGGCCGCATAATTCACCGTCATTCCCGGGTGTTCCTTCGCAATTCTGCGGGCCAGACGGTTAGTCATGTCAAGCATGATGTCCGTATAGAAATCCTTGTCTTTGCGGCATTCCGCGCAGTGACAGAAATCCGGACGGTCGCCGAGGATGAAATTAATCTGTTTTTTGTAATCCATTCCGTCCGCCATGGCGGAAAAACGCCGTTCGATGATGTCTTTGGCGGCCGCATTGCTCAGACAGGGAGACATGTAACCCTGATTTTTGACCTTCTGACGCTTCCCGTCTTTGCTCAGCATATAGAATTCCGGGTGTTTGTCACGATAAATTTCGACCGGAAGAAGCGTATTCATATAGTGATCCCAGATCGGATGGTCACATGTATACCAGTCGACCGCGGAACTTGTCTGCGTCCAGTCGATGCCGAGCTGTTCCGGCTTATTGCCGAGAGAGTAAAAACGCGGGATAACGTTTTTGGAGACCGCGGGGAGAACGCGGGAATGATCCTGAGCCGGAATTCTCCGGCTGTCATGGGAGGCGAGATACACGCCCGCCGAATGGAGATAATCATACAGAGCCGGAGACAGTGATTCGGGTTCATTCCATACCACCGTGATGCCGCTGCGTCCCGCGTCGATCTTCCATCCTCCCGGCGCGGTTTCCCCCTTCACGAAAACCAGCGCCCCCGCTGTCGGCACGGCTTTTCCCGTGACGACCGGCAAGGCGACGCCGCTCAGCCGCCACAGCCACGAACGCCAGCATTCGGCCAGATACCGGAGATCAAACGGCGCACCGTCTGGAAGAATGATCCGGGAAAGCTTTCCTCCGTCCGGCAGCCGGATGAAGTCCGTCTTGTTCGGCGGATATCCCGTTTCCAGCTTGAAATTGCGGAATGATATTTTCATTCCCGGTGCGGTCTTAATACTGAAAATGCTTTGCCTGCATACTGCGCGATATTCATCCGAAGAAATGACAAGAGTGAACTTCTGCCATTCCGGAGACGGATTCAAATGAAGTTTTTGGGCGACGGTGAAACCGCCCGCATTCAACCGCACTTCGCCGGAAATCCGGAATTCCGCCGCTTCCGGGGTCGGCATGCGGCCGCTTGAATTGTAGATATAATGCGGCTGCTTGAAATAATCCGGCGTGACTTTATCGTAAAAAGAAACTGTCATTGTTCCTTTTTCGAAGGAGAGTTTGAAGCATTGATATCCGCTTAAATAGTCCAGTTTCGATTTGTCCCACATATGTTGATTCATCCGGCCATAATCAATCCAGTTCCAACCTTTGGCCGCCGTGTCGATTCCATCCATCTTCACCGGGGTAAAATCTCCATTCCGGAAAAGGTTGTCATTCGCGCATACGCTTAGAAAAAACGATGCGGCAATCATGCAAAACAATGCTTTCATACTGTTTTTCCCTTTGACCTGAATCTGTGAGATAATGCCAGTGGTTTCCCAGCGGATTCCTTTTACTTGTTTCCTCGGCATTTCACCGATTCCGATGATTGAATTTTCTCGTTTTTTCACGTTTTCGAAGGTCGCAAAAGCACATTTGCGTTTTTCTGCCTTCGGCAACGGTGGAAAACGGGGAAAACTCCGAATTCAAGACACGATCCTCCCCTCAGACCGCCGTCCATCCTTGAATTCTCGATTCAAACCGGCAGGATTTTCAAGTACACCCCCCAACAATTCTGAATCTTCCTCACGGATTCAGGTTTGAATAAAATTACAGCGCTCTGAGCAGATTCAGGCTTTTGCTGATGACATATTTGATGTAACTTTTCCGCATGCCCGCATAATCCGAACTGGCGGCATGTCCATCCAAATAGGCGATGTTGAATCGGTCCGGGGTGTGTTCATCGCAGAAAGCCGGCCCGGAGTTGTTGGAAAACGCCCGAGAGTCCGGAAAATAATCCACGCGGGTGACCTGGGAAGCGTCTCCGATGATCGCCAGAGAGGACGGCTGCGAGTAATGCTTGAAATTCTGGTAACGATTAGATCCGCCTGAATTTCCCTTCGTTATCACTTTGTATTGAGCCAGAGAACCGACATAATCAATGAATCCGTATGAAAACCACGGCATCCCGTTGGCTGTTATAACCGTTTTCGGCGTGCGTTTAAACGCGGTCGGGCAGTAGAATTGTTTCCCCGTGGGATCTTTCGTATATCCAAAGGCAGCCCATGAAACCACATAATATTTTGTGGAAAGTCCACTGAAAACCGCCGTATAGTCGGCATTAAAGCTGGGCAGATTCCAATCATTGTAATCGGTTGCGTACCCACTCTGTACGCTGATGGTCTGTTTCAGATTGGAGATGCAGCTCAAGGCTTGGGCTTTGGCCCGTGCCTTGTTCAGCGCAGGCAGAAGCATTCCCGCCAGAATCGCAATGATAGCGATAACGACCAGGAGCTCTATTAATGTAAAAAATGTTCCATGACAGTGCTTACGATGGGGGGTCCTGTGCGAAGGATTTGTCATTCGTTTCATTTTTTCACCTCTTCCGTTGTTTTTTCCTGTTTCGTGACGCTGTTCGGAATCCTGTTCCGTTTTCAATCTCAATGTTGCCCGGCATTTTTCAGCCCGTTCCGTTAAGACCGTTCAACAATTCTCTCTTGCTCAACATCAGCAGGATTTTCAAGAACATCCCACCATAATTCTGAATCTTCCGCACGGATTCAGGATTACTCCAGTTCCGCGGAATTGCAGCTGAAATCCCAGACAACTCTCCTCGGCTCGACTTGCGGTCCGATGGGAACCTCATCGGGAACGAGTCGGGCGATCTGTTTTTCCGCCTCGTCCGCGATGAGGTCGGCAGTCTCCGGGATAAGGCAGGTTCCGGAGGTCAGGCGCGTTTCGTAACCGCCGCCTGTCTCAGGATCGAACGCAGCCCGCGTCGGGACGTAGCCGCAGGTATCGTTGGCAAGACTGCTCACCCAGGTAAAGGGGAACTTCGATCTTTTTTTGACGGCAAGCCCGATGCCGCAGAAAAGTTCGCCGGGGATCGCCTCAATCACAAGCGGTCCGAGCTGAATGGTCTGCAAAAACATCTCATACAGGGGGAAGTGTTCGATCACATATTCCAGAATAAGCCTCTCCTTGGCAAAATGGAATGGGGTATCCCGCTTCCACCGGTTCACGATTTCAAGAGCTTCCTTCAGGGATTTTTCGGAAGGCTTCCGCCTCGGAATCTTCAAACTCGAATAAACACATCCAAGCGTTGAGATTTCCCCTTTCTTCGCCTTCATCAGGATCTTCAGCATTTCCGCCCCGACGCTGACGCCGACGATCTTCGCAGAAAGCGGGCCGGTTTCTCCCGGCACGATCGGTGAAAGCGACTGGTTGTCGATCTGCGTAATATCGCCCGCACAGCCGTAAAGATAGACAACACCCGAATCCTCCCCCATGACAGCTTTGATGGTCCTTGCCATCTGTCCGGGCCAGTCGGCGGTCGCGCCCGTTCCGTCGCAGGTTCCGTGACAGTTGAAATTGACGATGCAGCCGAGAAAGGATTCATCGCTTTTCCTCCAGATCCCGACCGCGCCGGCCTCCGTGTCGATCGGCTCGAACGGTTCGATAATTTCGGGATTTCCCTTTCCCGGATGCGTGGCGCGGTGTCCGTTTTTCATCTTGAAGCCGCGGTTGAAGGTAACGCCGTCCACGCGTCCGCGTCCGAAGGAAAAAATCACGTCCTCGCGTTTCATGTCGGCCATCTTGATTGCAGTGACAATTTGTGAAACCAGATGCGAGGTGTAATCGGGATCGGCACAGACGCTTTCCTCAAACACGAGTTTGCGGATGAGTTCCGGCATTTTTTCAGCATCTCTTGCCAGTCTGGCCGGTCCTCCATAGTGCGTATGGGACGCGCTGAGCATGACATTCATTCCGGGGAGAGCGGCGCGGACCTTTTCCGTGATATCGCCGGGGATGGCGCAGATATCCACGCCGACCATGGCGATTTTCGTTTTTCCGTCGTCGACCACAACAGCGCGGGCCTTCAGCGGATCGTTGATTTTTTCGATGTAGATCTTATAATAGGTTGCGGGACGCTCCATGCCGATGGAAGGCGTGATATCCGTTTCAAAAAATCCTGCTTTCATGTTTTCGCTCCTTGTCTTTTCAGAAATCGTTCCGCACCATGACCGGTTTTCCTGTCTTTGCAGATTCGATTGCCGCGGCACAGGCCGAAACAGTCCGCGCGCCTTCAACGACGTCGGCTGTATTTTCCGCTCCCCGCAGAACGATGTCCGCCATCAGCGCGACCTGCGCTTCGACGTTGTGGTTCTTCACATCGACCGGAATCGTGACAAAATCCGTTGAATCGGATTCGCTGTCAAAGAACGGTACGCTTGAAAGCTGCATCGTTCCGGAAAGATTGTCGCATATGATCGTACCTTTTGTGCCGTAGAAGACACTCCGCATGGTATAGGGACGCGAAACCGCAATGGAGCACATCACCTTCCCGATGACGCCGTGTCTGAACTTGTAAAGGCAGAAATAGGAATCAAACTGGATAGGCCAGTCGGCAAGCCCTCTTTTCGTTCCATAGGCGAATGCTTCCACAGGAAGATCATCCACGGCCCAGCGCAGGAAGTCGACCGCGTGGCATCCGCCGCCGAGCAGAGGATCCCGGCGGGCATCCTTGCGCCAGTTATGCCACCCGCCGACGTGACGGTAGTTGTGCGCATATTCGGTTTCCGCCATGAAAAGTTCGCCGATATCGCCGCGCGAAATCATCTTCTTCGCAAGGATGAATGCCGGCGTGTAGCGGGTGGGGTGCGCAATCATGAATGTCTTCCCTGTCCTGCGCACGGCCTTGGCGATTGCATCGGCCTCGCCGAGATCAAGCGTCATGGGCTTTTCGCAGAGCACACTCTTCCCCGCTTCCAGGAAAGCGATCGACTGTTCCGCATGAAAATAATCGGGAGAGACAACGGAAACGACATCAATGTCTTTCCTCTTTACAATCTCACGGTAATCTTGGCATGTAAAGATTTTCGGATCAAGGCCGTATTCCTTGCGGCGGCTGTCAATCCGGTCCTGGTCTAGATCGCAGAGCCCGAGCAGTTCATAGTCCGGACTGGAAAGATAAGCGTTGAAATGACGAAACCCCTCGCTCATGCCGACAACCGCGGCACCAAGCTTTCCGTTTCTCATGATGAAACTCTCCTGATTTTTAATGTGCTGCCGGTTGATTTTCCCGGTCTGCATGTTAAATTATATGCCGGAATAAAGATTCCGTCAAGAGGTGTTTAATGGAAAGTTCTCAAAAAAAGTTGACCGATTTAAAGAAACTGTCCTCCGGGAAGGAAAGCATATTCAAAAATGTCAAATATTTCGACGACCTGAAAATCAAGTCCGTCACGCAGAAGGTTTTTTCGACTTTCCGACATTCCCGTCTGCCGTGTGCGCCGGATGCTTTTTCCATTGAACTGATCCGCCGGGGTGCGGTCATCCTCCATTTGGACCGGATGACCGTCCAGCTGGAAGCGCCGTCCATCTTCTGGATCGGCAATGCCACACGGACGTTCCAGTTCGAATATACCGCCACGGAAGACATGTACGAGCATTTGTGGATTGACATGGGCGGTCCCCGTGCAGAGCGGATTTATGCCTCCCTGCGCGCACTCTCGGAAAAATCATTTCTCCGCCTTCCGGGCGAAACCGCGAATGTGATCGGAGCCCTTTTCCTGGATATTCTGGAAAAATTCCGCATCGACAGTTCATTCTACCACAATGCAATGGCCGTGGATATAGAAAAAATCATGTGGAATATTTATAATATCAGCCGGGAGCCTGATCCGTTCCGGCAGGATGATCCTCATCAGATCCTTGCCGCTGCCGAACTGTTCCGCAGGAACCCGTTTGAAACCTATGACATCGGACTGCTGGCCAAGAACCGCGGCCTTTCGGAAATGCATTTCCGCGCACTTTTCAGGAAGGGGCTCGGAGTTCCGCCAGGCGTATTTCTGCAGAACCTGAAAATGGAGAACGCGTCAGAAATGCTGAAGTCCGCACGTCTGCGGATCAGTGAAGTCGCGTCTTCCTGCGGTTTCCGCTCGCTTTCCGCTTTCTCACGCGCCTTCCGGAGACATTTCGGGAAAAGTCCAAGAGTATATCTCAGGACAAGAAACGCTCCTCCCGAAAAGCCGGACAGCTCGAAACGACGGTGAACGGTCCGTAAAACATCACAGAATCGACAACAGCCTGGAGACCATCAATCTGATCACTGTCAGTATAAACTTCCCAAATCTGATCGGAACCTTGGGTGAACCTGAAGCCGTCTCTGTCCGCCATGCGGCGTGTATGCCCATCCGAAGATATGCCCGGATTCATCGGCTATCACATTCAGGAGTCCGTTGGACGGATCGGCGGAACAGGATGCCCACGCGGATTCATAGTTTTGCATATCCGGCCATCCGAATTTCTCTTCCCCCGCATCAGCCAATGCAAAACGCAGCAGGCAGTCAATTTCGTGACGGTATTCCAGCGTTCCAGGCAGCAGCCGCCAATTGCCGCGGGGCTGGTAATATTGAAGACAGAACTCCTGAAAGCTGCCGGGACTTTCGCCCAGCGGACAATAAAGATACCCGCAGTCTGTTCCGCGCAAAGCCGGACGGAAGCCATGCCGGCCGTAAAGCTGCACCAGATAAGGTTTGCTGGAAGTGCAGAACAGGCACAGGGGCAATTCCCTGCGCTGTTCCATATCAGCGAAACACCTTTTGACCAATTCTCCTCCGATTCCCTCTTTCCTATGGTCTTCGCGCGTGTTGAAATGTCCGAAATTGCCGATTGAATCGCGATGTTTTCCCCAGCCATACCAAAGCCTGGAGACGCACTCGCCGTTGTCCGTTGCGATGAAATAGACGTCGCGGCACTGCCGTGCAGTGTTTCCCGCCAGACGCTTGAGAATAACCTGTCTGGAAACCGCCGAAGGCTCCGACCTGATCCATGAAGCCAGCATGGCCGCCGAGCGCACGGCTTCCGGAGGATTGCCGCTGTCCGGAACAAAAGACTGATACTCGATCATCATGTTTCTCCCTGTGAATTGTTATCTGCCGCGCAGCTGTATCCGATATTGTTTGGGCGAGATCCCCGTCGATTTGCGAAATGAGCGGATAAAAGAGTCGGGACGTTCGTATCCCAGTTGAGAAGCAATCGTTTCAATCCGGTACTCTGTTTCGGAAAGCAGGCGCTTGGCTTCGAAAAGAATCAGATTGCTCCTGTATTCGGCCGGAGTTCCTCCCATGTTGACCTGCCAGTGCCGATAAAAGGTTCTCAGCGAATATCCGAAACGTTTCGCCAGAGCTTCATAATCCGGAGAATTCCGCCAGTGCATCTGCAGATAAGATGCAATCCGGCGAATCTGAGGTTCTACCACCCGCGGCGGTGAACTTTCACGACGCCATGCCAGCAGAATTTCCAGCAGCATCTTGGCGCAGAGTTCATCAATGCGGTCAGCTGCGCCAAAACTGATCGGTTCCGACAAGAGCTGCATGACGGCGTTGAAGATGGACTGGAAGTGTTCATCAAATTCCAGCGGAAACATCACGCATTCATCCGGAATCAGGTCGGACGGAATTGCATGTGCGTCATATACGAAATAGAATGATGTTACCGTTCCGTGTTCGGGACATCGGTGCAGTTCACCTGGCCGCTTGATCAGGACGTGCGGGAATGCCGCGCTGTATTCCCGGCCGTCAATCGTCGTGTGCGCGGTTTTTTCGCTGCCCCGCAGACGGAAAGCGATCTGCAGGTCCTCAATGCGCCGTTCGATCAGGTATGGATCGTCGTCACGGCATCCGGCCCGGATTACCTTGGGATATAACGAAAATTCCCGCGGAATCTCATTCAGTTCGACGACATGAATTACCGTTGGAATGGTATTGTCCATAAGCATAGGCCCGACCTTCGCAAGTTGATTTTTTTTTGCTGTATGCCGTTTTTCTGCAAACTTCCGGAACCACTGTCCGTCTGCCGGCCCCCCCCCTGCCCCGACAAGCTGGAACAATGTTGCGCAAAGGCTCCCTGTTCGGAAATACTCTAACGCCGTTTGTCCGTTATTTCAACTCACCGTTCTGGAAATTGCCGGAAAATCGATCCGCCCCTCATCATGGGGGAAGGACATGAATCCGGTCTCTGTTTATTTGAAAGTCATGGCGTCTGCAAAGAACCGGATATGAATTCCGTCACCTTGCAGGCAATGTCTTCGAAAAGCACCCTCGGCCGCACATCCGGCCGCCATACCGCGTGGTCATTGTCGCCGTGTCCGCGATCATAGAAATACGTTGAGATCGGCATTCCGCGTTCGGCGGAGCGGACCGCAAACCTGAGGGATGAACGGATGTCAACGCATGGATCGTCCACATTATGGGTCAGCAGCAATGGCGGCGAGCCGGCTTTCAGGCAATATTCCGGGAATGCTTTCCTGGTAAAGTCTGTTCCGGCAAAAAGCTTTTCATAGCGCTCCCGATGCGCGGGAAGGTCGAAAGTCGGATCCGCAATGCCGGATATGCTGACGATGGCCGTGATCTTCTTTCGCGGCATTCGCAGCCCGGTCATCATTGCAAGGTGTCCGCCGGCAGAAACTCCAAGCACCGCCAGCGGACTGTTGCGAAGCGCCTCCGGGCCATCGGGGAAACGGTAAAAATATTCAGCGGCGGCCAGGCAGTCATCGCCGATCATCGGCCACGGCGCGCCCGGGGCAAGCCGGTAATCGATGTTGAATGTGCAGAATCCTCTGCGTCTGAAATCCTCGGCCAGTCCGTCCTGCCATGTGCGGTCGAAGCCCGTCCAGCCGCCGCCGTGAATCATCATGACCTTGCCGGTGTCATGAGCGATGTGTTCTGGGAACCGCACGTCTCCCCGGCATTCCGTGCCTGCGTCCGAATACGCAATATCCATGAGATCGTTCATTTCGCCGGGCCCGCCGCGGGAGAGGATTCGCTGACAAACGGGTAACCGATCGTTGTAAACACCGGACGCTCGTATCCGCCGCCCAGAATGACTGCCTTCAGGAAAAGGCGGTTGCGCTTGTTCATCATTTTTTGCGGAACGGCGAACTGGCGCACCGTCAGTTCCGCCTTCCAGACCTTCTGGGAATCGTCGGCCGGCTTGAGCTGGATCTTCTGGACGCCGTTGATCTTGAGCAGTTTAGGAACGTCTGTCGTCACAATCTGCAGCGACACATCCTCGGCAGGCTGCGCCAGCGATACGGTGAATTTGAGCTTGTCGCCGACGGAAAATGCTTTTTTTGCGGTGAAAGCATCGGACTCTGCCTGAATCAGACAGTCCGGTTTCTTGACGACCTTGATATAATTGAAGTGCAGTCGCAGACGGTAGTTGTAGAAAGTTACCGGATAATTGCCCGGTTTGTATGGCCGGGCGGGATTTTCAAACAGATTGATGATATAGGTGCCGGTCGTCGGGGAACCGGCCTGTCCGCATACTGTCTGAGGTTCGCTGGCATATACCCCCCAGTGCGTATAGCCGTTTTCGAGGACTTCAATCCCGGCGATGTCGCAGATCAGGTACGGATATTCCGGGCGGTGCGGAATGACGGTAAAGGTGTCGCCGCCGCTGGTCGCAGCGATGAAATCGAAACCTTTGCCGTCGGGCGCGGATTGGATTTTCAGCTGTTTTTTGCTTTTATCAGATTCCGTACCGCCGCGCCAATCGCGATGCCATCCTCCCTTGGGGGAGAACTTGATATTGATGCCGTTCTCAATCCAGAGTGTGTTGTCATCGACGTTAAGCAGCTGCTCCGCGACGGCGGCCGAAGCGCAGGCGGAAAGCATGATGAATAATGCCAATCGTTTCACTTTCAGACTCCTGTTGAAGGGTTAACGCAAAAGTTCGATTTCATAAATTTCCACGGAACTTCTGGGCAGCTTGCGGCGGTCGAACTCAATCCGCAGTTTTACGGTTTTCCACTTTTTGCCGAAATCCAGCGCGGTGTGCCATGTGCCGCGCTCGGTTTTAACCGGTTCAAGCGTTTTCCATTCGCCGAATTTCCATATTTTCACCGCAGCCTCGCCGACGTTTTTGCCATGGACCGTGATTCTGGAAAATTCCGGTGAAACCTTCGGAAAATCAATTTCGAACCAGTGCAGACGGGGATAGCCGATTGATTCCCAGGCCAGCATGTCGAGTGTGCCGTCGAAAATCTTATTGCGGATTCCCAGCGTTCCCGACCTGTTCGGGTTCGATGAATCAATTTCGACTTCGGCGCCTTTTTCAAACATCAGGTTGCCTCTGGATCCGCGCAAGGCTTCGGCGGAAGCGATTTTTTTCAGAACGGCTTCGCGCGAAGACAGCCCGGCATCAAGTTTGACCGTGGTCAGCACCACGCACTGCCAGGGGGCCAGATCCAGGGACAATCTGCCGTCTCGCGGCGTATAAATCCGGCTGCCGCGGAATTCATGCCACTGTGCAGGAGTCTTCAGTCCGTCTGAACTGACCGTGGCCTTTGCCGGGCGGTTGAACGGATTGACCGCAATCATAACCTTGCCGACGCCGGTTTCCAGGAGCAGCAAATCCAATTTCGCATCCGGATTGTCGGAGACGGCCGGAATTTTTTTGCCCTCCAGCAGCCATGGTTCCAAGGCCGCTATTGAAGTGTTGAAATAGCGGAACCCCTCATAAATCTGCGGACGGTCGCCCAGATCATGATAAGCATACGGATAGGATGCGTGCGATCCGTGCGCAAGCACGCTCCAGTTCATTGATTCCAGTTCGCCCCAATGCGGATAGTCCGCATTGACGTTTTGGAACTTGTAGCTGAAGAGCTGTCCCGTGAAACCGGCCACCTTGTCGGGGCGGTTCAAGGCGGTTACCGCATCAAAACAGTTCCGGACCCGGTCCACCGGAATTTCATAAACCCGTCCGTTTCCGGTCTTGACAGGATCTATGTAGGCATGGATCAGGACCATGTCGGCACAGTCGATATATTCCACCGGAGATCTGGTGCATGTTATGACCGGGTGGAATGGATCAAGTTCCCTGATCATCTCATACATATAGCCAAGCCAGATCGGGGAAACCCCGCGGCATTCCGGTTCATCGCTGATATAGTATCCCCTGAAATTCTTCGGTTTCGGCGCAAGCACCTTGGCCCTGAGCTTTTTCAGAATTTCATCGGAGGGTTTGACATCCAGACGGCCTTCCCGCTCTTCAAGTCCCGGAACCAGGAAACACGCACAGAGGTTTACCCAGCTGAACGGCGTCATGCCGAGATCGTCGCTGTCAAAACGCTGTCTGAAACGTTCCCCGCCCTGGAAATAACGCGCATAAAGGCTCCGCAGATACCATGGCTTGCCGTCAAGGACAAGATGTCCGTTTTTGATCCACACAAGACCTTTTTCCCCGGCGGGGGGTGCCGGGCGGCGGACGACGACCGATGTTTCAGCGGCCGCTGAGCCTCCGGGACCGACGAGTTTTGCACTGACCGTCACAGATTTTCCCTCGGCGAGCGCAGGAAATTCAAATTCAAAGGGGATTGATTTTCCTGAGGATTCAAGGACTTTTGTCTGCAGCGGCACAGTCTCACCGCACAGAGACACGGTAATTTTCGTTCTGGGATCGACGGATGTCTTTACGGCCAGTTCCCCTGCAATCCGATTGGAGGCATCGCCGGGATAAAAATTATTCCGATACTCCGGCGTGGTCAGCCTGATGCAGAGCGGGCGATATTCTGCGCGGACTGGAAAGTCACGCTCCACGCTGAGATTGCCGCTCCTCAACGTCAGACGCAGCGGGATTTTCCCGTTCATTCCTTCCGGAAAACGCAGACCGGTGACAGTCACGCGCTGTTTGCCGCCGACAGCCTTGAACGGAACCGTTTGCGAGTTTCCGCCGGGAACCGAAACCGAAAGTTGCCAATCACCCGCGGCGCCGGACTCGGCATCCACCGTAACGGCCAGACTTCCGCTCAACTGCCCGTCAAGAGATCCGGCAATGTCGGGGCGCACGTCGGCGACACGGATATCAGCCATGGGGGAACGCACGGGGAATCCTGAAATCTTTCTGAATCTTGCAGCTTCATGATGATTGTTGTCAAGTCTGCTCCAGGATGACGTTTCCCGGACAGTCTTGCGGGTCCGCGCCAGATTGACTCGCCATTCGGTGTTCCAGCGGTTGTTGCGTGTCATATAGAAAGAACTCAGCGGGATGCGGATTTCCAGCGACCAGCCGTCTTTCAGCCTTGCGGTTGCGCTTTCCCATTTCGGCAGGTAATCATCCGGACGGATCTTGCCCGCTTCGGCATAAAACATGCTGAAACGGCGGTTGCCCGCGTTAACGGCGAATTGATAATACTGGTCGGATTCGCCGCTCGGAGAGAGAAACAGTTCAATGGTCTCTCCGCCCCACAGCGCGCCGGATGGATCGAATTTGACTTTGTCGATCATCGGTTCGGAGCAGACCACGCCGAAATAAACGCTGTCTTTGTCGCACAACACCTTGAATGACGTCGCCGCCTTGACATCGCTTTTGCCGGAAGCGGTCAGCGGAACAAAACCGCCATATGATTTCGCATTCAGCCACGCACCCTCGTCAAGTTTGCCGTCCACAGTGATGGGCGTGGATGCAGGAGCGACTTCCCCATGCAGCGGCAGAGCGGAAAGCGCCGCCGCAAACGCCCAGACCATGATTCGTTTCAGATTTCTCATGTCATGTTTCCTTTCAATTCTGTTTATGGATAATCAGCTGTTACACCTTTGCGCAGACCGAGATAATCCGGAATGTCTTTTTTTGTGACCTGCACGGCATGTCCGTCAAGGAACGAGGAATTGGCGGTGTTCCCGCCAATATACTTGACATAATTGTCATTCTCAGTAAACCATATGGAGCCGCTGCCGTGCCGCCATCCTATTTCATTGCCAGCCCACAGTGTTCCCGGAGAACATTTCGCTCCTGAATCCAGGATTATCGCGACTTTCGACGGACTGTGAAAGTTCCCCTCTTTGCGGGCTTTTGGGAACCCTGTCGTAGTCTGGATGAACCCGGCTCCGACAGCCTGTGCATTGACGATATAATGGGAATAGCGGAAGAATGGAACACTGGTCTTGACTTTGCGCGGTTCGCGCGGACAGGTGAAATATGCACGGCATCTTTCCATATATGGATATCCGAGTTCTTGTGCGATTATATCATCCCAACAGTTGGAGCTACTGCCTTCCCTATGCTGCGGGGGAAGCACCCAGCCGTCATTATGATCGGAATACGACTGATAGCATGACGCCAGCTGTTTGAGCCTGGCGAGACAGTTCGTATCCTTGACGCGCGCACGCGCTGCGGACAGGGCGGGAAGCAGCATTCCGGCCAGGATTGCGATGATCGAGATGACGATCAGGAGTTCTATAAGTGTAAACGACATGGTGCGGGATCGGCGGTCTGGTGCGGTTTCCATTCTCGTTTTCATTTTCATTTCCTTTCTTTTTATGAAGTCCGGTTGTATGCCATCAGAGTTCTGCGATGCAATAGCGCTGGAAATCGAATTCAGTCCCCGGATTTTCAAGGGTATGCCCGTCAAGAAGATGGACCCTGCGCGGCGCATGACGGAAGGCGGC
>CAZHPP010000034.1:0-1661 GCA_964534535.1 uncultured Victivallales bacterium
TTCAATCACAAATATTATGAATGCCTCCCCGGCACCATATTCCTGATCGACAGGAATATCGAACATGAAGACGGATACGCCGGGAATGCCGAAGGAATTCTTCATCTCTGGACTTACACGCGTCAGCAGAATACGGTGATCCACTGCGTTTCCATGCGCCGCGGAAAGCCGAGGAACCTGACGTTTGCGTTCATGCACCCGTCATCCGACCCGGACCTGGACACGCTCTGGGATCTCTGGAAGCAGGCTGATTCCGAGCCGAAGCGTCAGTGGTATCTCCAACAGTTCAAGCTGTATCTGGCCTATTCGTTCAGCATGTTTTTCCTGCATCCGGACCAGAATTCAGGCAATCTTTCCCGGTTCCGGCTGATTGAAGTCGCCATGGAACGGATCCGGCTGGAATTGTCCCGCGGAATCAGCATCGGCGATCTTGCGCAGATCATTGGGTATTCCAAGTTTCATTTCGCCCATCTCTTCAAGCGTCTGACGGGACGGACCGTGCTGGACTACATCAACCAGTGCCGCAGGGAGCGGCTGGAACTGCTTTCCAAGCAGAATCTCAGCCCAAAGGAAATTGCCTCGGAACTGGGATTCCAGGGCGTTCACTCCTACTATCAGTGGCTCCGGAAGAACCGGCGGATCATATCCGGGCCGGAAAGTCCTTCCTGAGCCTGAACGGTCAGGGGAAAAGGATCGACTCCAGTTTCCGGAACGCCGAAACCAGATCGTCCTGGATGTGACAGTACTGCGGAATTCCGCAGACCATGGGAGACATTTTCGCCTCGTAGCTGTTCATGTCGGAATTCCGGTCCGGCGCATAGCCGTATTCCGCGTCGGCCAGCCCGACGATGACGGGAAATTCCGCCTTCGACCCGGCAACAGCCTCGTTCTTGACGGCCTGGAACATTTCGAACGGAGCTCCCCGCAGCAGAACGCTTCCCAGACGGATTCCGTGCGCATGGACCCGGAAGACTCCGTCTGGATTCTGTTCAAGGAATCTCCTGAGGCGTCCGTATCCGTCGAGATAGGCGACCGCCATGCCGGTTTCGCCGGCGCTTTCGTCCGCATCCGGATTCGCCAGAATCGCGCGCTGTTCCGCAAGAAATTTTTCCATTTCCTTCCAGTCGGGCGTGCGCGTAGGAATTTCGAGCGGGACAATGGCGGAATCAAGCGCTTCGGGGCCGCACGGTTCCGAAGCTTTCTCGATCCCGAGCCGGATTGCCCGCTCGAAGCGCCCCGCGATCACATCCAGTGCCAGCATGGCCCTGTTCCTGTCCTTGTGTCCGACGGCACAGGTGTTCAGGTCCCCCTGAGCGCCCTGCAGAAACAGTCCGACGGAGCCGGGGAAGGTCCGCATCACGGCGTGGACCGCCAGCGCCGGATAGTCCCCGCTGATCTGAGTGCTCTGTCCGCTCACGACGGGGTGCGCCGCAAAGCACGCGATGAATCCGGCCAGGGACCCGTTTTCCCGCGTGAATTTCAGAATGGTGGTTTTTGTTTCCGTGCATTCGGGTTTGGCCGGACGCCAGTCGTCCTTCAGGCACTCTTCCAGCTCAATGTTGAACTTGTCGACCACGCGGTTGAGGCCGATTCCCTCGCATGGGACGACGGCAGCGGACATCCGCACGGGCTCAAGCCGTTCGAAAGCCGCGAGTCCGGCC
>CAZHPP010000034.1:1673-15082 GCA_964534535.1 uncultured Victivallales bacterium
ATTTTCCCCGGCAGCAGCGCAATATAGACGGGGTCCGGAACGCCCCATGCGTCGCCGAGATGCTCCCACGCCGGCCCGGTGTGCGTATGGCTGGCGCAGATGAAGATGTCCGCTTCCCCGAGCTCGGGATGTTTTTCCCGGATCAGCGAAACGGCTTTTTCATATGTGGCGGGCGAGAACCCCGGAAGATCACATGCAATGACGGCGCAGCGTTTCCCGTCGAGCTCGAAAGCCGCGGCGCGGGCCTCCAGCGGATCGCGGACCCAGGTGGAATTCCTGTGAAGATACGGGCCGTATCCAAGAAGTTCGACTCCGACCCGCGGCGTGATGTCTTTTGCCGCAAACCCTGCTTTCATGAATTCAGCTCCTTTATTCTCGGATTTTTCCGGTTCCGCCGATTTCCTCCCTGTCCGGGACGACAGAATATTCTTCCCGCACGATAGCATTTTTCCCGCAAAAATCAATATCTCAAACTTGCGAAAAATATGCTGCCGTTGCGAATTCCGGAATGGCGGCGGAGCTTTTGTCCCCCTCCGGGCTCATGCGCCGTAGGCCGACATGACTTTTGCGACGGCCGAGGCAAAGCGTTCCATTGGTTCCTGGCCGCTCATCAGCCATGATGCACCGACGGCAAGTTCGCGGTTGTGGATAAAATCGACCGCGGTGCTGGAACTTTCCACGCGGCAGAGTTTTTTCGGAACGTTCCAGAGCGGATGTTCGAAGACGGCGCGTCCCCACATCGGGCCGGCGCCGCAGCCTTCGGCGAGCAGGGCCTTCGTCACGTCGTCGCGCGTCTTCCCGTGTTTCAGCGCGCCTTTTCCGAGTCCGAACACGAAGACGTAATAACTCTGCACGGTGGCCAGACGCCCGCGCTTCTGGCAGACGATTCCGGGGATTCCGCTCAGAAGCTTCTGCAGAATCCGTGCGTTCTTTTCCCGGAGCAGGGTGTCTTCCCGGAGATGCTTCAGCTGCCCGAGAAGGATTGCGGCCTGGAATTCGGTGGCGCGGTAATTGTGACAGAGCAGGCCTTCCGGCGGCGGTCCGGCGGGCTTTCCCTGTTTTGCCCCCTGCTGATAGCCGATGTGCTTGAGCCGGCCGATGCGGTCGAAAAGATCGGGATCGTTCGTGGTGCAGAAGCCGCCTTCGCCGGCCGTAAGCAGTTTGGACTGCTGGAAGCTGAAGCTGCCGATGTCCCCGATGGACCCGGTGCCGCGGCCGTTCCAGGAGCCGCCGTGCGAATGCGCGGCGTCCTCGATCACGGAAATTCCGTGCTTCCGGGCGACCGCCATGATCTTTTCCAGGTCGGCCATGGAGCCGAACAGGTGCACGGGAATTACGGCTTTCGTGCGGGGCGTGATGGCGGCTTCGAACGCGGCCGGATCCATGCAGAGCGTATCCGGCTCCACGTCCACGATGACCGGTTTCGCTCCGAGATACAGCGGCGCCATGGCGGTGGCGATCCAGGTGTAGGCCGGGACGATCACCTCGTCGCCGCGGCCGACTCCCAGCGCCGCCAGCGCGCATTCGAGCGTGACCGTGCCGTTCACCATGAAGACACCGTATTTCGCCGTCTGCGCCGCCGCGAATTCCGATGCGAATTCATTCTCATATCTGCCGTAGAACGACCAGTTCTTGCTGAGGTAGATTTCATTCAGCAGCGCGGCCGTTTCCGGATAGGTCCGGAGAACGGGGTTCAGCGAGGGAGGGGTCGGAAACGTTCTGGTTCCGCCGTCGATTGCAAGTTTTTCCGTCATGGAATGTGTCCTTTCCTGTTGATTCGGATTCCTCCCTGTTAACTTAGCGGGAAGGGCGGAAAATAAAAGCGGGGGAAGCGGGAATCATGGATTCGTTCTTGCTGATTTTGTAATCGAAGTTGCTCTTCCCTGTGAAGCCTGGTTCAAAAGGTCGGAATCGCAAGAATGATGACATCTTGCGCAATATGGAATACAAGATCCGGGAGTTTTCCTCTTCCTTTTTCCCGCCGCAGAGAATAGATTACGGATGCGCAGGCATGAAATCCACTTAACTCAAAAAAATGAAAGGATCAGTTCATGTCACCCAGAAAGCAGGCTCATTCCATCACGCTCCCGCTCTATCCGACGGTTGATCCGGAAACGGCAAAGGAACTTTCGGAACTCTATCTGAACACCCGCGCATGGTCCTATTACGGCGCGCACGAGCTCCAGTTCGCGAAGGATTTCGCAAGATATCACGGGGCAAAGTACGGAATCTTCATGGCGAACGGCACGGTCACGCTCGAATGCGCGCTGGCTGCGCTGGAAATCGGTCCGGGCGACGAGGTGATCGTTCCAGCCTATACCTGGATGTCCACGGCCATGGCAGCGGTCTACCTGGGGGCAATCCCGGTATTCGTCGACAGTCAGGCCGACACGTTCTGCATGGACCCCGCCGCGTTCGAGGCCGCCATCACGCCCCGCACAAAGGCCGTGATCCCCGTGCATCTCTTCGGTTCGATCGCGGACATCGATGAAATCTGCGCGATCGCGAAAAAGCACGGGATCGCCGTCATTGAGGACTGCGCCCACGCGCACGGCGGAAAATGGCAGGGCAGGGGAGTCGGCTCGTTCGGCGCCGTCGGTTCCTTCAGTTTCCAGCAGAGCAAGATCATGACCGCGGGCGAGGGCGGAATCTGCATCACGTCCGACGACGTCATGTTCGAACGGATCAGCCGCCTCAAGCATATCGGCTGTGCCCAGCCCTCCGGGACGGTGCGCCCCGCGACTCCTCCGCCCTTCGGCCTGATGTGCCACAACTACCGCGCCACCGAATTCCAGGCCGTCATTCTCCAGAGCCAGCTCAAACGCCTGCGGGCGGAAACGGCCCTTCGCGAAAAGGGCGCCGCCTTCCTGAAAAAACGCTTCGAAGAAATCCCCGGCGTGAAGGTCCAGACGCGCGGACACAGGGCCACGGCCCAGAACTATTACGTCTTCGCCGTCACGGTCGATCCCGCCGGACTGAAACGCGGCGTCACGAGGGACACCATCATCGCCGATCTTCAGGCGAAAGGCATTCCGGAGGTCTTCCCCGGCTGGTGCGCCCCCGTCTACAAGCACAGGATCTGGAACGTGGAGTCCCCGAAGTACCGCATCGAAAGCGGGAAAACTGCGGAGGACATCATTTACAACCGCGTGATCCTCTTCGCCCTGATGTGGCTGATGGCGCCGCGCGCCGATCAGGATGCGCTCTGCCGTGCCTTCCGGGAAACCATGGAGAAATTTTCAAGATGAACGAGACCAGAATCGGCTGTGCCGAAAACGTCCTCGACGTGCCGCTGTTCGCCGAACTGGCGGGCTACGGCCCGTTCCTCGGACGCCGGAACATCGGGGTCCGCGACCCCATCTTCTGCCGTGCGCTGACCGTTTCCGACGGGCACAGCAGAAACGTCATGATCGTCAGCGACATCATGGCGAGCAATGACGAAGCCTGCCGCTCCATGCGCCGGAGTCTGGCAAAACGGTTCGGACTCCGGCCCGAAGGAATCCTGTTTGCCGCTGTCCATACGCATTCCGCCCCGCTCACAGGACCCTCTGATATCGGCTATGGGGAAGTCTGCCCCGAATTCGTGAAAAACTGGAGGAAAACCGTCGTCCGCACGGTCGGCGAAGCGATTGCGAAGGAAGAAAAAGTACGCGCATTCGCCGGATGCGCCCCCATCCGGAAACAGATCGGGCAGAACCGCGCCGACCCCGCAGGCGGACATACCGACCCTTCCATCCGCTGGATTAAGTTCGTCCGGGCGGACGGTTCGGTCAAGGTCCTGCTCCACAACCATTCCATGCACGGTGTGGTGTTCGGACGCCAGAAGTTCGTTTCCGGCGACTGGATGGGCGATGCCAACCGGAAAATCAGGGCCCGCGGCCTTGCGGAAATCCCCTTCTTCCTCTACGGATGTTCCGGAGACATCAACGTGATCTGGACCCACCGTCCGGAAGAAGCCGGAAAAAATCTTGACTGGATCAGCGAAAGTTATGTGAACGACCTGGAAAACGACCTTGAGAACGGGACTGAAATCCAGCTTGCGCCGCTCGGCTCCGTGCTGGAAACCGTCCGCTTCCCCGTCGAGCCCGTTGTTCCCGCCGAACTGCGTGAAAACGCCACCGCGCTCCTGAAGAAGCTGCCCTCGGAATTCGGAGTCCTGCTTCAGTATATGCATGACCGGATGATCGAAATGGCAGTCCTTGCGGAACGCGGATTCAGGTTCCGCGCCGAGCACGACCTGCAGTTCCTGCGGATGGGAGACTGGGCTGTCTATTCGGTTCCGGGAGAACCGTTCCTTGCAGTCGGCGAAACGGTGATGAAGCAGGCGCCGTTCCGGTTCCCGCTGGCGGTTTCCGTGGCCAACGGCGATGCCGGATATTTCCCGACACGGACAATGTTCGAAAAATATCCGACCCCGTTCTGCTGCGACGATTTCGGCGCGTTCGGATTTTACGAGGTCTGGTTCGGACCGGGACTCCACCGTCCGAAATTCAAACCGGGAATCGTCGAATTTTTAACTCAAAAACTTCTGGCTCTGCCGGATCAGGAGAAAGCGTGATCTCATGAAAACTGCCGTTCAGCTCTACAACTTCCGCAATGAACTCGGAAAAGATTTCAGGGGAACCCTGAAAAAAATCGCCGGACTGGGCGTCGACGGAGTCGAATTCGCCGGAGACTACGGGAAAATTCCGCCGCTCGAACTGGCCGGATTCCTTTCGGATCTGAAACTGGAATGTGCCGGAACCATGTTCGCCGCGAACGACCTGCTCGACCCCGGAAACATCGCCTGGGGATACGCGGGGGCGCTCCGCACTCCCGCCGTGACCATCAGCGCGTTCATCGATTTCGCAAAGGAATACGGCGCGCTGCGTGAAACCTGCATCAGAATCGGGCAGACCGCCCGGAGCCGGGGCACGGTGTTTTCCTATCATAACCACTGGCTCGAATTCACGAAAGTCGGCCGCGTCCCGGCCATGGAACTGATTCTCCGCGGAACTTCGCCTGAAGAAATTTTTCTGGAGCCCGACGTCTGCTGGCTGACCCGCGGCGGAATGAATCCTGCGGATTACCTGAAGAAATATGCGAAGCGCATCCGCCAGATTCACATGAAGGACATCACGGTGCTGACCGATCCGGATACCACGACGGAACTCGGCCGCGGCGTGGTCGACCTGAAAAGCGCGTACCGCGCCGCCCGGAAGACCGTCTGCGAGTGGCTGATTTATGAACAGGATTTCGCAAAGGATCCGTTCGCCTGTGCGGAAAAAAGCATTGCGTTCCTGAAGAAGCTCGAAGCGGAATTCTGAAATATCCGGGCGGGGATCATGCATCCGCAGACGTCCGGACTCGCCATGACCGGAGTCAGAGCGCCTTGACGGATTCGCGTTCGATCAGCGTGTTGTGAAGGACCGTGAGCCCGGACGGAAAGTCCTGCGCATGCGGTCCGGAAATCCGGATCACCGTTTCCGCCGCGGCTTCGCCCAGTTCCGCAAAATTCTGGCAGACCGTCGTGCACGGCGGGTTCATGAACCGCGAAAAGGCCGCGTTCTCAAACCCGATGAAGGAAAGGTCGTCCGGAATGCGCACTCCGGCTTTCCACAGCGCAGACCCGACGATCGGACAGTTGTCCTCGCCTTCCGCGATCAGGGCGGTCGGCTTCCGGGCGAGAAGGTTGCCGACGAGCAGCGGAATGTCCCGTTCCGGGTCCGCATAGCCCGCGATGAATCCCTCTTCGACGGGAAGTCCGCATTCGGCCATGGCGGAGCGGTAGCCGAGTTCGCGCTGGGAAGAACCCCATGTGTTTGCGCCGCATCGCAGGAATGCGATTCTCCGGTGCCCTTTTGCTGCAAGATGCCTGACGGCGATTTCGAGGCTTTCCCTGTGGTCGGTCATGACCGAGCGGAAACCGTCTGCGGACGAGTTCACGAGCACGGCCGGAATTCCGCGTTTGCGGAAGAGTTCCGCAGAGGATGCCGAATTCAGAATTACACCTCGAAACGTGTTCTTATGCACATACGGCAGCTGTTCCGTGCTGAAAATCTGGACGTTGAATCCGCGCGCGAAGAGGCTTTTTGAAATATGGAAATAGATCTGGTTCGCGTAGGCGCCGAAGGAATAGCCGCCTCCGGATTCGTAAAGCAGCCCGAAAATGTACCGGGAACTGGAAATGTGAGGGGCGTAGTTGAGTTTCTTCGCGAGTTCGAGGACGTTTTCCCGCACCGGGTCCGAAACGTACGGATGCCGACTGAAGACGCGGGACACCGTGGCGGTGGAAACTCCGGCCGCCCTTGCAATGTCCGCAATGGTACTTTCCGTTTCTTTGTTTTTCATTCCGGTAAAATACCATGATCCGAAGCAATTTTCAAGTTTTCAGGGAGGAAAACGCGGTCTGTCCCGTTCTCATTGTCCTGCCGGAGCGGGGAAACGCGGAATCCGGACACAAAAAAAGACCCGTTCCGCGTGGAACGGGTCCTGAGACGAAAAGAAAACTTATTTCTTTTTCGCTTTTGCGGCAGGCTTGCCTTCCGGGCACTTCAGGGCCTTGAAAGCATCTTCCTTGATGAACTTCGTGAGGGAAATTCCATCATCATCGACGGCCTTGACCGCGTAACGCTTCTGGACACCCTTGGAAGTCTGTCTCGGATAGACAACCTTTTCGCACTTGCTGTCCGCAACTACGACTTTTTTGCCCTTCTTGACGTTGAAAAACTCCATGTTACCACTCCCTTTGTTATGGGTTTAAGTGCAAGATGCACCGTTGCATCTTTTGGCGTAACAATACTGCTCAAAAATAGAATTGCAAGCAGGTTTCCGCAAAAAAAACATTTTTTTTTCGTTTTTTTTGTTTTTTTGACTGTTTTCCGCCTTGATTTTTTCAGAATGCCCTGTTTCTGACTGAGCCTGCCGCAAAAATCATGCGGAATGAAAAACGGCAAAGTTTTCCGCATCTTCCCATTGAAAATACCGCATCCGGCTGTACTTTATCCCAAAACGAATCATCCCACAGAGAGACTGGATCAATCATGATGAACTTGCTTGCACCGATCGTTTCAGCTTTTGAGCGTCATCACACGGAAAAATGGTTCTACCCCGGACTTCTGGCCGCGCTGGTCCTCCTGGGAATGACGCCGATGCTGATCCCCGGAATTCCGAACGGCCACGACCTCTATTACCACATGTCCCGCATTTACGCCATGAGCGAAGGCATGAAGAACGGTCAGATGTTCTTCATGGTGAACCATACCGCGCTTGGCGGCTGCGGATACGCCTCCGGTCTGTTCTATCAGGACCTGTTCCTCTACCCGGTCGGCCTGCTCTGCGCCGCGGGGGTCGGGATCACGGCCGCATACAAGCTGTTCCTCGCCGTGTGGATTCTCTTCACCGCCTTCAGCACATATCATGCGGGGATGCGGATCGGAGGGCGTCCGTTCGCCGCGTTCGCCTGCGCGCTGCTTTATGTCCAGAGCAGCTACTTCGCAGTCGACGTCTTCAACCGGGCGGCGCTGGGCGAAGTCCAGGCATTCGCCTTCCTGCCCTGGGCGATTCTCGGTATCTATGAATGCGTCTACGGCAATGAGAAGAATGTTTTCCCGCTGATCTTCGGGTTTGCCGGGCTTGTGCTTTCCCACAATCTTACGCTGCTGACTGTCTCGATTGTGGCCGCATTCCTCATGCTGTTCAATCTGCCCCGTTTTCTGCGCGAGCCGGGAAGAATCGTTTCCGCCGGCGTTTCAGGCCTTGCGGCGCTGCTGCTCGGTTCCGGCTTCCTGATCCCGCTGTTCGAGGCGATGCGCTCGGACCGGTTCATCATTTCCGAGCGGGGGGCGGGAAACATTGCGGAACGGGCGGTCCCGTTCACCCGTCTTTTCCTGGAAATCCCCTACATGAAGCTTGCCTTCTGGATGCCTTCCGGAATCGGGATCATCTTTGCGGTTGTCCTTCTGCGGAGAATCGGCGTGAAGCAGGACGGATCGCCGCGGGACGCCTTCCGGGACGCTTCCCTGATTGCGGGCGCGTGCTCGCTGCTGGCCGCCACGAATTTTCTCCCGTGGGAAGGCGCCCTGCGCGCGCTTTCGATCATTCAGTTCCCGTGGCGGTTTTATCTGCCCGCGACGGCGTTCCTGGCCATGGGCGGCGGACTTCTGCTGAGTTCGCACACGGCGGGAATCCCGCTGCTCGAACGCCGCTGGCTGTGGATCCTGATCGTCGGCTGCTGCGGCGCATGGTGGCTGAACACAGGATACGTCTATGCCGCAAAAATTCATGAAAAGGCCATCTTCCGCCAGTTCAGACCGGGACGGATCCAGGAAGCCAGCGGCGTGGTGTATCTTCCCGTCGGAACGGATCCTGAGTCAGTCCGCCGGCGCGGTGCGGCCGTGACTGCCGCGAACGGCGCGGACGCCTCGTTTTCCAATCCATCCTACGGCGTGTTCAAGGTGCGCTTTTCAAAGAATAAAGCGGGGGACCGGCTGGAACTCCCGCTGATCCCCTACAAGGGATACTCTGCGGAGCTGAACGGCAGGCCGCTGAAGCTCGGCAAAGGTTCCGGCCGTCTGATGGCGGTCGAGCTCCCGGCAGGAACGGAATCGGGCGAAATCACCGTGCGTTATGCGGGCACGAAGATTCAGAAGGTTTCGCATCTGATTTCATTCTGCGCGTGGATTGCGTTCGCCGCGGCGGCGTTCTTTTTCTTCCGGAAGAAACGCACGGTGTAATTTTTTCATGAATCCGCTTGAATCTTGGTCGAATCCGCTGTAGATTACAAGTTTCATAACGCGGGAACCCATCAGGAGTTCCGCGGCGAAAGCGCTCGGCCTTCGGGCGGGGAAGTTGTGCTTTTGCTGTCATCAGGCGGCATGGGAACTTGTTGTCCGTGCTTCCTGATGAGTGCAGAAGGGCACTCGACGCTTTCTTCCGCAGCCGCTCCGGGTTTCCGGGAAGGAAAACCGCAAAACAGGAGAAAATCTTATGGCGGAAGAACTTTCGTATGTGCTCATCACCCCGTACTCGCTCAAGAAATCGCGCACCGGCGGAATCATCACGCGTCTGATCTCGCGTTCGGAACTGGAGCTCGCGGCCGCGCAGGTCATCACGCCTGACTACGAACTCTGCAAGGCGTTCGCGGATTCGATCCAGACCCAGATCGGCAAGACGGATCCGGTCACTGGAAAAATCTTCGCGGACTATGTCATGGACAGCTTCACGCCGCTGCCGAACGGGAAGAAGGAACGTCTGTTCCTGCTCGTCTTCAAGGGCGAGGACGCCTGCCGCAAACTCTATTCCGTCGTCGGACCGCTCCCCAACAGCCGCAACCGCAAGGAAAGCCTCGCGGGCGAAACGATTCGGGATACCTATGCCGACATGGTCTACAACCGCGACGGCTCGCTCCAGTACTTCGAGCCCGCCGTGTTTACGCCTCCGGACCACGAAGGCGACATCGACCGTCTTCAGATCCTGGCCGAGTTCCTGGAGCGCCAGAACAACATCGTGACCAATACGGTGGACAGCGTCCCCGGAACCGAGCGCACGCTCGTCATCATCAAGCCGGACAACTGGCGCCGTCCGAGCGTGAAGCCCGGCAACATCATCGACATGTTCAGCCGCACCAGCCTGAGAATCGTCGGATGCAAGGTCTACAGCATGTCCGTGGCGCAGGCGCTCGAGTTTTACGGCCCTGTCCAGGGGGCGCTCCGCAAGAAACTTGCCCCCTCCATCGGGCGCAAGGCCATGGAGCTCCTGGAAAAGAACTACGGAATCACGATGCGCCCAGAGTGCGCCGATCTTCTCACGCAGTCCGTGGGATTCGACTTTGCGGACGACCAGTTCAACCGGATCGTGGAATTCATGTCCGGCGTGCGTCCGGACCATTGCCCGAAGGCCGAGCTCGAAGCCCCTGGAAAGGTCAAGTGCATGGCGCTCATCTATGAAGGCGTCAATGCGGTCGAGAAGATCCGCCATGTGCTCGGCCCCACCGACCCGACCAAGGCTCCCGACGGCACGATCCGCCGCGAATTCGGAACCGACGTCATGGTCAACAGCGCCCACGCCTCCGACAGCCATGACAGCTTCGTGCGCGAGACGGGCGTGATCCGGATCGATCAGAACGACACCGCGTCGATCATCCGGAAGTATCTTGCAGAACAACACTGACGTTTTGCGCCGGGCGGACCGCGGATAAATCCTTGGCCGGAGCCCTCCGCTCCGCCGAAGTGACATCCGCCCCGCCGCGGAAACGTCATGAATAACCCGGGAGGGTTTTGTCAACATGAAGGACCTCACAAAAACAAAGGGAACGATGGCGTTTCTCGCGCCGTCCGCAACTCTCGCCATCGCGGCCAAGGCCAAAGCGCTCAAGGCCGCAGGCGAAAACGTCTGCGCCATGGGAGCGGGCGAACCCGATTTCGATACGCCCGAGCACATCAAGAAGGCGGCGATTGACGCCCTGATGCGCGGCGAAACCAAATATACACCCGCTTCCGGAATCCCGGACCTCAAGAAGGCCGTTTCGGAAAAGCTCACGCGCGACAACGGAGTCGCCTCCGCTCCGGAACAGGTGATCGTTTCCCCCGGCGCCAAGTTCAGCGGCTTCGCCACGATCGCGACCCTCTGCGGTCCCGGCGACGAGGTCATCATCCCGTCGCCGTACTGGCTCAGCTATCCGGAAATGGTCAAGGCCGCCGGCGCGAAGTCCGTTTTCCTGGTCACGAAGCCGGAAAACAACTACGAGCCCGATCCCGAGGAACTCGAATCCAAAATCACGAACCGCACCAAACTGATCATTGTGAACTCGCCCTCCAACCCGACCGGCGCGGTCTGGCGCAAGTCCACGCTCGAAAAGGTCGCGGAAATCGCCATCCGCAAGAACGTGATGATCATGTCCGACGAGATTTATGAAAAGCTCGTCTACGATTCCGATCATCCGCATGTTTCCATCGGCTCCCTTTCGAAGGAGATCAACGACCTCACGATCACGATCAACGGCTTCAGCAAGGCGTATTCGATGCCCGGCTGGAGAATGGGATACCTTTCCGCGCCGCTGTGGCTGGCCAAGCGCATTGCCGCGTTCCAGAGCCACGCGACGTCCAACCCCACCAGCTTTGCCCAGTTCGGCGCTCTCGCCGCTCTCAGGGGCACGCAGGAGCCCGTGGAGGCCATGCGGAAGGCGTTCGCGCTCCGCCGCGACCTGATCTACAGGCTGTTCTCGGAAATCCCGGGCGTGAAGACGATCCGTCCGCAGGGCGCGTTCTACCTGTTCTTCGACGTCTCGTCCTTCGGGCTCGACTCGATGACGTTCGTCGGAAAACTCCTTGAACAGGAGAAGGTGGCCGGTGTTCCGGGCGCTCCGTTCGGGGATGACCGCTGCGTGCGCGTTTCCTACGCCTGCGCCGAGTCCGTCATCCGCGAAGCCGCCGCAAGAACCGCAAAGTTCTGCGCATCGCTCAAAAAGTAATGCACAGCGGAAAGGAAGCGATCCTTCCGAAATGAAAATCATCGTCATCCTCGGACCGACCGCTTCCGGAAAGACGGCGCTGGCCGTTTCCCTGGCGCGAAGACTTTCCGCCGAAATCATTTCGGCCGATTCGCGCCAGGTCTACAAAGGACTGGACCTCGGATCCGGAAAGGACCTTGCCGAATACGGCGAAGGCTCCGACCGGGTCCCGGTTCATCTGATTGACATTCTGGATCCGGGTTTGCCGGATCAGTTTTCCCTGGCCGATTTCATGTGCGAATCCAAACGCGCCGCTGCGGAAATCGTTTCCCGCGGAAAGGTCCCGCTGATCTGCGGCGGAACCGCGCTTTACATTCACGCCCTCATCAAGGGGTATGAACTGCCGGGCGGTCCGGCCGACCGCGAATTCAGGAGCCGCACCGAATCCCTTCCGCCGGAAACGCTCGTTTCCATGCAGACGGGGGGCAGGGCGCCTGTCAACGGCGAGGAGAACAATCCCTACCGCCTGACGCGCAAGCTCGAAATCCGGAACTCGGTGCAGACCAGATCGTCCGCGGGCGGACCCATTCCGGGCGCCGAATATCTTGTGCTCGGAACCTTCCGGCCCCGCGCCGAAGTCCGCGCAAGAATCGAAAAACGCCTCGACGAACGTTTCTCGCTCGGCATGGCGGACGAAGTGAAGCGCATCCACGAGTCCGGCGTCCCGTGGGAGCGGCTGGAGGCGTTCGGGCTCGAGTACCGCGAGATTTCCCGTTTTCTGCAGAATCTCTGCACGTTCGGGGAAATGCGCACGGAACTTCTCACGAAGATCCGTCAGTTCGCCAAGCGTCAGGACACGTTTTTCCGCAAGATGGAGCGCGAAGGCGTCGCCATTCACTGGATTCCTCCGGAACATGTTTCCGAAGCGGAAGAACTTTGCCGCCGATTTCTAACAGAAGGAGTTTCCTGATATGAAGAAGATCACGATTCTCGGCAGCGCCGCCGCCGAGGGCATTCCCGCCATGTTCTGCCATTGCCGCGTCTGCACCGAGGCCTGGAAAAACGGCGGAAAGGACATCCGCATGCGCACCGCCTACCGCCTGAACGACCACGTCAGGATCGACTTCGGCCCGGACACGCTCGCGCAGGAGTACAGGTTCCGGCTTCATTCCGAGAACCTGAAGCATCTGTTCATCACCCACAGCCATGAAGACCACCTCTACCCGTATCTTCTCGACTACCGGATGCCCGGATTTTCTGTGGTCGAACCGGAAAACATTCTGAACATCTATGGCAATTCCGGCGTGATCCGCGCCCTTTACAGGCATTATGGCGAGTACAGCGCATTCAGCGGCGATTTCAGAAAGTTCCGCCTGAACCCGGTCAAACTTGATTATTTCCAGCCCGTCGAGCTGAAGGACGAGGACATGACGTTCTATCCGCTTCCCGCGAATCACATGCCTTCCGAGGAGCCCATGATCTATGCCGTCCGCTGGGAGAATGCATGGTTCCTGATCGCCAACGACAGCGGATATTTTCCCGATGCCGCCTGGAAATATCTTGCCGAAAAGAAATTCCGCTTCCAGACCGTCGTCAGCGACTGTACCGGCGGGCTGCTGGACTACCGTGACGGCCACATGAGCGGAAAATTCATGCTGTCCGTCAGGGACCGTCTTGCGGAAATCGGCTGCATCGATTCGAAGACGCGGTATGTGATCAATCATTTCTCCCACAACGGCCAGGCCACGCACTCCGAACTGGAGGCGCATTACAGACCGTACGGGATCGAAGTCGGATTCGACGGCATGGAACTCCCGCTCGACTGAGCAGGAAAAGGTTCAGACGAATTTCACTAGCACGGTTTCCGGAGGACACCCGATCCGCTTCGCCAGAAAGGTTGTGCCCATCCCGGAGGAGACAGCCATGCGCGTGCCGGAACCAGTCCGGTAAAGCCCGTATTCGAACCGCTTCCAGTGGACGG
>CAZHPP010000035.1:0-14890 GCA_964534535.1 uncultured Victivallales bacterium
CCTCGATCGGGGGCCGCTCGTAGAACCCGTCCGCGAAGACGGGGTCGAGTTCGAGGGCGCGGCGCAGCGCGAGCAGGAAGACCTTGTTGAAGGATGCTGTCTTCGCCGATCCCGCGATGGGCGCGGCGGCGCTCTTCAAGGCGACCGGAAAGGAACTTTACCGCGCCGAGGCCGAATCCGCCATGGAAAGCTACATCCGCCGCATGGACAACCCCAAGGGCCGCTGGGAAAAGACCCTCCCCGGCCGTCCGAAACGGCTCTCCCACGGCCATTTCATGATGCTCGCCAACCTGGCCGCCGTCATGAAGGAGATGCTCGGCACCTCCCGCTATGAAAAACAGGCCGACAGCGCCGTCGAAACGGTCGTGAACCGCTTCTGGAATCCCGGGATGCACATCCTCTTCGAGAACATCGGCACGGACGGCTCGTTCGACCTCGATTCCTGCGAAGGACGCTTCATCAATCCGGGACACGGTCTCGAATCCATGTGGTTCGTCCTGCAGTACGCGGAACGGAAAAACCGTCCCGACCTGATCCGGCGCGCGGCCGAAATCATCCGCGGAATCTTCGAGTTCGGCACCGACCGGGAGCAGGGCGGACTGTTCTACTTCATGGACGCGCTCGGGAAGCCGCATCTGGAGCTCCAGTGGGACATGAAGCTCTGGTGGCCTCACTGCGAAGCCATGATCGCCTCGCTTTATGCCTTCCGGCTCACGAAGGACGAATATTTCCTGAAGAAGTTCCGCGAGATCGATTCGTATGCGTGGTCGCATTTCCGCGATCCGGAATATCCGGAATGGTACGCCTATCTGAACCGCGCCGGCGTTCCGACCCACACGCTCAAGGGCGGAAAATGGAAAACATTCTTCCATCTGCCCCGGGCACTGTATCTCTGCGCCGGACAGATGCGCGCGGTCGACGGGGTCCGCTGAAGAGCGGACTTCAGATCCGGGGGTCGAGGGCGTCCCGGAGCGAATCTCCGAGCACGTTCAGCGCCAGCACCAGCAGGAAGAGGAATCCGGTTGCGGCGCCTACCTCCCACCAGATTCCGCGCCACAGACGCTCCTGTCCGTCCGCGATCATGATTCCCCAGCTCGGCTCGAACTGGACTCCCAGTCCGAGGTAGCTCACGATCACTTCTGCCATCACGGCCTGGGCGAACTGGAGCGTGAAATAGACGATCACGATGTGCATGAGGTTCGGCAGAATGTGGCGGAAGATGATTCCGGAATCGGAAACTCCGAGCGTGACGGCTGCCTGGACGTACTGCGCCCCGCGGAGCTTCATGGTTTCTGCGCGGACCACGCGGCACAGCGAAACCCATCCGGTGAGGCCGATTCCGATATAGACGGCCAGCATTCCGGGTTCGGCCCGCAGGATTTGCCCCAGGAACGCGAAGAATCCCTTCAGCGGATCCGGCAGGAATCCCTTCGTGACCAGGAGCGCGAACGCAAGGATGAACAGCAGCGAGGGGATCGAGGCGAACGTGCTGTATGTCCATACGACCGCATCGTCCGTCGTTTTCCCGAAATATCCGGCAAGAATTCCGAGTCCGGCCCCGAACACCATGGCGATCAGGGAGGCGACCACGCCGACCTTGACGGCGGTCCGCACGGCGAAAAGTCCGCGGAGGAACACGTCGCGGCCGAGGTAGTCGGTTCCGAGCCAGTGGCCCCGCGAGGGCGGCGCGTTCTTGTGCGAATCGTCGCGGAGCGTGTAGACGGGTTCGGCGCCGGTCCGTTCGCAGCGGACCGAATAGAATTCGGCGAACACGGCCATTCCCAGATAAAGGATCAGCACGAAGAGCGACGCCATGGCGGGGGCATCGTGCAGAAGTTTGGAAACGGCGCGGGAGCCGGTCATGGATTCGCTTTCCTTTCCGAAGCGCGTTTCCGCCGCATCAGCAGCACCTGCAGAAGCGCGAGTTCGTAGGCGGTCACGCCGTCGATGCGTCCGGCCTGGGCGAGCGTGGTCGGACGGACCTTCTCGAGCTTGGAGCGCGATTCGTTGCGGAGTCCGGGGATTGCGGCATAGTCGAAGTCCGCCGGAATCTTCCAGTCTTCGAGGGAGTGCAGCTTTTCGGCGGCGTGGACCTCCTGTCCGAGATAGCCGTCGTAGTGGGCGCGGACCGCGATCTGGCGGAGCGCGCGGCGGTGCATGGGGTTCGCAAGGTCCAGTCCGAGCGCGGAGGCGTCGACGGGCGGATTCGAGCAGTCGCAGATTCCGTTGCAGTCCTTGAGGTAGTCCCAGAGAAGGCGGCCGGAGCGCCGGATCGAGCGCGCGGCGGCCTCGCCTTCCAGACACAGCTTCTCGTACTGCCGGAAGAGTTCGTATTTGTGCTCGGAAAGGAGTCCGAGTTCGTGGGCTTTCCCGCAGAGGCGGAAGTCGGCGTTGTCCTGCCGCAGGAGGATGCGGTGTTCGGCGCGGCTCGTGAACAGGCGGTACGGCTCCACGATCTCCTTGGTGACGAGGTCGTCGATCATCACGCCGATGTAGGCCTCGTCGCGTCCGAGCTCGACGGAGTCCTTTCCCCGGGCGAAGCGCGCGGCGTTGAGCCCGGCCACGACGCCCTGTCCGGCGGCTTCCTCGTAGCCGCTGGTGCCGTTGATCTGTCCGGCGAGGAAGAGTCCGGGCCAGCGCTTTACGCCGAGCCCGCGGTGGATTTCCTCCGGGAACACGAAATCGTATTCGATCGCGTAGGCGTAGCGCGCGATGATCACGTGTTCGAGTCCGGGGATCGTGTGGAGCATCTGCACCTGGATTTCCGGCGGGAGGCTGGTGGAGATGCCGTTCATGTAATATTCGTCGGTGAGTTCGCCTTCGGGCTCGATGTAGAGCAGATGGCGCTCGTGGTTCGCAAAGCGCACGACCTTGTCCTCGAACGAGGGACAGTAGCGGGTGCCGATTCCCTTGATGATTCCGCGGTACATGGGCGCCTTGTCGAGGTTGGCGCGGACAATGTCGGCGGTGGCTTTGGTGGTGTAGACGAGTCGGCAGGGGAAGCGGCGTTCGTGCGCCTGCGGGGTCACGTCCGGAACATCGTCGAAATAGCTGAAGCGCTCCTCAAGTTCGTCGGTGTTCTGGATCGCCATTTTTGAAAAGTCGATGGAACGGCCGAGCACGCGCGGCGGCGTTCCGGTCTTGAGGCGGCCCACATGGAGGTTCAGCTGGGTGCGGAGATTCTGGGCGAGCTCGACGGAAGGCGGGTCTCCGGCGCGGCCGCCGGGCATGTTGATGAGCCCGTAGTGCATCTTTCCGGAAAGGAAGGTGCCTGTGGCCATGACGACGGCTTTCGTATGGAGCCGGTCGTCGGTTTCGGTCGTGATTCCGGCGATTTTCCCGTTTTCGATCAGGAACGAGTTGACCATGCCGTTGCGGATGACGAGATTTTCCTGTTTTTCGAGTTCGCTCTTCATGGCGGTGCGGTAGAGGAGTTTGTCGCACTGTTCGCGGGGGGACCAGACGGCCGGGCCCTTGCCCATGTTGAGCATGCGGAACTGGAGCGCGGTGGCGTCGGCCACGCGGCCCATGGCGCCGCCGAGGGCGTCGATTTCGCGGACGACGTGGCCCTTGGCGATTCCGCCGATGCAGGGGTTGCAGCTCATCTGGGCGATGTGGTCGAGGTTGATGGAAACGAGCACGGTTTTTGCGCCGAGCCGTGCGGAAGCGAGTGCGGCTTCGCAGGCGGCATGGCCGCCGCCGATCACCGCGACGTCATAGAATTCGTCATTCAAGGATGTACTCCCGTGCCGATCCGGGAATGGAGTTCTTCCGGTGAGGCCGTTCCGGCGGGATCGTGGTATTTTTCATGTTTGGAAAAGAGGAAGAAGACTCCTCCGAGAAGATTGAATGCAAGGATCAGCGCGGTGATGCAGAGCGCGGCGGCGAGCGCCGTTTCGGAATTCATGCCGCCCTTTTCCAGAATCGGGATCACGAAGAAATCGCGCGCGCCCACTCCGGAAGGCGTGAGCGGCAGGAGCCCCGCGATGTTCCCGATCGTGATCGCGCCGAGCGAGGCGCCGGGAGCGTTCCATCCCGGAACGAATCCCATGCAGACGCACCACGCCACGCAGCCGAGGGTCAGGTTTACGAACACCACGCTCGCCAGGATGCAGACGACGATTTCGCGCTTCATTCCGGAATAGGTGTCGAGCGCGGCGGTCACTTTGGAAAAGAGTCCGCGGGACCAGCGGTCCGCGAATGCGCCGAATTTCCGGTAGAAGGCGAACCGCTCCAGCGAACGGTGCCGGAAGACGACCACGGCGGCGGCGAGTCCCGCCGCGCTTCCCAGAACCAGAAGCAGAATCAGCGAACGCATCACGCCGGAACGGGCGTCCAGATATTTCATGCAGAAGGGGAGCATGGCGAGCGCCACGAGGAAGATTCCGATCATGCCGGTGAAGCGGTCCATGAGGATCGTGAAAGCGCCGTCGAACTTCCGGCCGTCCGGGACTTTTCTGGTGAGGAAGGCGACGCGGACCAGGTCTCCGCCGATCGCGCCGCCCGGGATCACGAGCGAAAAGAAGAAGGACTGGAACGTGAGGCTGACGGCCTCGCGCAGGGAACACGGAATCTTCTGCGCCCTGAGGAGCAGGTGCCACCGCCAGGCGTTCGCATAGACGTGGAAGGCATAGAGCGCGGCGGCCGGAATGAGCCACACGGGATTGATTTCCCGGAATGCGTTCAGCAGTTTCCCGTCCGCGTTCGCATAGACCAGCGCTCCGATGATTCCGGCCGCGATGGCGGTCTTGGCGGCGAGCCCGATATATTTTCCTGCGGTCGTATTCATAAAATCCGTTTGAAGAAATCCTGTTCCGGCGTTATATTTCCATGCTCTCCGAGCAATCGGTAAATATAGTCCGATTTGTCAAGATTGGCAATAGGGAAAGGAAAAAAATTATGAGTTCGGGTCCGGTTCTGAATCTTCTGTTCGTGGGCGATGTTGTGGGAAAGGGCGGACGCCAGGCCGTCCGCGCCATGATTCCGGAACTGAGGAAGAAATACAATATCGCATTTGCAGTCGTGAACGCGGAAAACTGTGCGAACGGTTCCGGGCTTACGGCCGCCTGTCTGCGGGAAATCGAACCCGGAGTCGATGTCTTCACCTCCGGCGACCATACCTGGGACCAGAAACAGTTCGAAACCGAGATCGGCTCGATCGGAAACTTTGTCCGTCCGGCCAACTATTCCGACCTTCAGCCCGGATGCGGCTTCCGGATTTTCCGCGTCCCCGCGGGCGGCGAGATCGCCGTGATCGCGCTCCTGGGCAAGGTCTTCATGAAGGAGAGCGCATACTGCCCCTTCGAGACCGCCGAAAAGGTCCTTGCCCGGATTCCGCCGACCTGCAAGGCAATCTTTGTTGACATTCATGCCGAAGCGACCAGCGAAAAGGCCGCCATGGGCCGGTTCCTCGACGGCAAGGTCACCGCCGTCGTGGGCACCCATACGCACGTCCAGACGAACGACGCCCGGATTCTTCCGGGCGGCACGGCGTTCCTGACGGACGTCGGCATGGTCGGCGCGGAAGACTCCATTCTCGGACGCGCGATCCCGGATGTCGTGCGGAAATTCCGCACCGGAATGCCCGTGCGCCTGCCTGTGGTCGAAACCGGAATCCGCCTTGACTGCGTTGTCATTTCCTATGAACTTTTCACGGGCCGCGCAACCGCGATTCAGCCTCTGCGGCTGATGTTCGATCCCAGCGCGGAAAGGAAGGACTTATGAAAGGAAGACTGCCTAAAATCGACTGGAAGCGCGTTGATCTCCTGATCCGGCTCGCGCTCGACGAAGACCTGGAAAAGCGCGGCGACACCACCACCGACGCCGTGATCGGCCCCGAGGTCCGCGTGACCGCGGATTTCCTCGCCAAGGAGGATTGCGTCTGCGCCGGACTTCCCGTGGCGCGGCGCCTGATGAAGACCGTCGACCCGCATATCGAATGGATTCCGCTCGCGAAGGAGGGCGAATTCTGCCCGAAGGGAACCATCCTCGCCAAGGTGAAAGGTTCCGCCCGTGCTCTGCTCACGGGGGAGCGCACGGCGCTGAACTTTCTCCAGAGGCTCTGCGGAGTCGCCACCGCCGCGCGGAAATACCAGCTCGCCGCGGGCCCGCATTGCCGGATTCTGGACACCCGCAAGACCACGCCCGGCTGGCGCAACCTCGAAAAATATGCCGTCGCCGCAGGAGGCGCCCACAACCACCGCATCGGCCTTTACGACCGCATCATGATCAAGGACAACCACCGCGAGCTTGCCGGACTCGAAGGTCCCGGCGGAATCCTGCGTTCCGTCGAACGCGCACGCAAGAAATATCCCGACCTCGAAGTCGAGGTGGAAATCGATTCGCTCGACTCCCTGGACGAGGCCCTGAAGTCCGGTGCGGAGTACATTCTCCTTGACAACATGAGCGATTCCCTGATGGCCGAGGCCGTGAAGCGCACCGCGGGCCGCGCCAAACTTGAGGCCAGCGGCGGCATGACGCTCGAACGGATCCCTTCCGCCGCCGCCACCGGAGTCGACTTCATTTCCGTGGGCGCTCTCACGCATTCGGTCAAATCTTCCGATATTTCCATGGACGTTGAACTTGAAAACGAGGTGAAACCATGATTGCCGGTGTGCACGGAACCCTGCTGGAATCTTCTCTGACGGACGTGATCGTGGAGGCTTCCGGCGTGTGCTACCGCGTGAACATTCCGCGGTGCACGTTCGAAAACCTGCCGAAGATCGGCAGCGAAATCCGCCTCTTCACGGAAATGACCGTCCGCGAGGACGACATCAGTCTCTACGGCTTCCTTTCGAAGCGCGAACTCCAGGTCTTCAACCTGCTCCGGCAGGTGAACGGGATCGGCGCCAAGACCGCGCTCGGAATCCTTTCCAGCATGAACATCCCCATGTTCTTCCAGGCCGTGCTCAGCGAGGACCGCACCGCGCTCAAGCGCCTCGACGGAGTCGGCCCGAAATCCGCCGACCGCATCATCGTGGAGCTCAGGGACAAGGTCCGCGCGCTTTCGCCCGAATCCCAGTACGCCAAGGCCGCCGCGGCCTCCGACAGCCAGATCGGCGATGCCCTTTCCGCCCTTGAAAAGCTCGGATTCAGCCGCGCCAAGATCGAACCCTCCGTCGTGGAAGTCGCCAAGGCCCTTCCCGAAAAGGAACGCTCCACCGAAAACATCATCCGCAAAGCGCTGCAGTCGCTCAACAGGAAATGATGAACGGATATTTCGACAATGCGGCGCAGTGCCGTCCGTTCGAACGGGCGGCACGCGAATTTGCGGAACTTTCCCTGCGGTTCTATGGGAATCAGGAGGCTTCCGGAGCCGCCGGAGTCGAATCCCGGAAACAGGTCGAGGCGGCTTCCGCCGAAATCGCGGAAAAGTTCGCCCCCGGTTCGCAGACCCTCTTCACCGGCACGGGAACGGACGCCATCCGCTGTGCCGTGCGCGCTCATTTCATGGTGCATCCGGGCACGGCGGCGGTTACCACCCGCGCCGAACACCCCGCGCTCCTCGAGGCGCTCCGGAGCTTTGCCGGAAAGGTCGAATTCGTCACGCTCCGGAAGGACGGCTCTCCCGATATGGCGGAGCTGGAATCGTTCCTTGCGGCGAAGCCTTCCCTGTTTGCCGTTCATCACGTGAATGCGGAAACCGGATTCATTCAGGACGCGGAAGCCTTCCGGAAACTGCTGAAGCCCGGAACCGCCTTTCTGCTGGACACGGTCCAGTCGGTCGGAAAGATCGCCGTCCCGTGGCGGGAGGCCATGCCCGATTTCGTCACCGTTTCCGGCTGCAAGATCGGGGCGCCCTGCGGCGGCGCGCTTGTTTTCCGGGACAATAAGAAAACGGCGGACAGTCTTCATGCGGTCCGCGGGAAGTTTCACGGGACGGGACGGCTGATTCCCGCGGCGGCAGTCGTGCTTGCCCGGGTCCTGGTTTCCGACCTTGAAACGCTCGAAGACGGGGAAAAGCATGCGGAGTCACTGCGGAACATCGTGCTCGACGCCCTTGCCGGAACGGAGTTCGTGAAAACAGCCGGGACCCGGTCGTCGCCGTACATTCTGCACCTGATCTTCCCCGGAAAGCAGGGCGCGATCCTCGTCCGGATCCTGAATTCAAAAGGGATTTCGGCGGCGGCGGGGTCCGCGTGCCTTGCGGAGACCCCGGAACCTTCGCACGTCCTGCGGGCGCTGGGGTATTCGAAGGAGGAGTCCTTCTGCGCGTTCCGCGCCTCGTTCTGGAGGGATTCCGCAGAGGAGGACGTCCGGAATTTTGCAAAAGAACTGGTTTCCGCATTGAAAAGTTACTGACCCGGCGGTATAATATCACACTTTACCGAAAGGAATTCTTATCATGGAAGAGAAAATCAGGGCAAGACTCGACCTTCTCCGTCAGGCGCTCCAGCAGGACGGCGGGGACCTTGAAGTTGAATCGATCGTCGGGAAGACGGTCACGGTGCGGCTGAAAGGCCACTGCGGATGCTGTCCTCACGCCATGGCCACGCTGAAGGAATACCTTCAGGAAGACCTCCGCGACAACGTGGACAAGGAGATCGTCGTCGAGCGTGCCGAGAACTGATTCCGGTCCGGCGACGCTGAAAAGAACGGGCCTTCCGCGGAAGCGGCGGGTCCGTTTTTTTGTCTGCGGGCGGCTGTATTCTGTCCCCGATTTCACACAAATCCGAGCGGATTCCGGCACGTCAGGATTGATTTTTTGCATTTCATGCTGTATCTTACCGGTTTTACAGCTCAATATGCGCAAGGAGACTTCTCATGTGCGGAATCGTCGGTTACACTGGAAACAAGAATGCATCGGAAATCCTGATCAACGGCCTGAAACGGCTTGAATACCGCGGCTATGACTCCGCCGGCGTCACGCTCGCCGGAAAAATCCTGACCACCGTCAAGGCCGTCGGGAAGGTCCGCAACCTCGAGGAGAAGCTCAAGTCCCTCGGCGCCGGCCGGACCGAAACATGCGGAATCGCCCATACCCGCTGGGCCACCCACGGCGCGCCCTCCGAGCTCAACGCCCATCCGCATACCGACAACAGAAACGAATTCGCCGTCGTGCACAACGGAATCATCGAGAACTACGTCGAGCTCCGCAAAAAGCTCGAGTCCGAAGGCTGTCATTTCGTTTCCGAGACGGACAGCGAGGTCCTGCCGCACCTGATCGCCCATTTCTACCGCGGAAACCTCGTCGAGGCCGTGGCCGCCGCGCTGAAGCGCGTGGTCGGGACCTACGGAATCGCGGTCGTTTCCCCGCATGATCCCGGAACGGTCGTGGCGGCGAGACACGGCAGCCCCATCGTGATCGGGCTGGGCGAGCACAGCAACCTTGTGGCGAGCGACGTGACGGCGCTTGCGGAATATACGCGCAAGGTCATTTACCTGAACGACGGCGAAATCGCGATCCTCAAGCCGGATTCGGTCGAGGTCCGCACGCTCGAGAACGTGCCCGTCGAACACGCCGTTTCCAAGATCGACTGGGACGTGGAGGCCGCCGGCAAGGGCGGCTACGCCCACTACATGCTCAAGGAGATCTTCGAACAGCCGGAGGCCGTCGCGAACACGATCCGCGGCCGCCTGAACCGCCAGCTCGACAGCGCCGTGCTTTCCGGACTCGACATGACCCCGCATGACCTCGCCGCCGTCAGCCGGATCGTGATCGCCGGATGCGGAAGCAGTCTCCACGCCGGACTCGTCGGCGAATATTATTTCGAGGACATTTCCGGCATTCCGGCCGAGGTCGAACAGGCCGCCGAATTCCGCTACCGCAACCCCATCATCACGCCGGACACCCTCGTGCTCCCGATCAGCCAGTCCGGCGAAACCGCCGACACCCTGGCCGCCGTCCGCGAGGCCATGAACAAGGGCGCCACCGTGGCGGCCATCTGCAACGTGGTCGGCTCCACCATTGCGCGCGAGGCCGGACGCGGCATCTATCTTCATGCGGGTCCCGAAATCAGCGTGGCCTCCACCAAGGCTTTCAGCTGCCAGGTTACCGTGCTGCTCCTGCTTGCGCTCATGTTCGGACGCAACCGCCGCCTGAACCGCGAGCAGGGCGGAATCCTCCTGAACGAAATCGAGCGGATTCCGGACCTGATCCGCGAATCCCTCAAACAGGCGCCCGTCATCGAACGGATCGCCGAAAAATATGCAAAGGCGCAGAACTTCTTCTACATCGGCCGCGGCTGTCTTTATCCCACCGCGCTCGAAGGCGCGCTCAAGCTCAAGGAGATCAGCTACGTCCACGCGGAAGGCTATCATGCCGCAGAGCTCAAGCACGGACCGATCGCACTGCTCGACGAAACCGTGCCCGTCATGGCGCTCGCCAACGCAATTCCCGGACAGGAGAAGATGATCGGAAACATCCGCGAGTGTCTGGCCCGGAAGGCCCCGGTCGTGGCGGTCGTCACGGGCGACGACAGGACGGCGGACGCCTTTACGCAGGACATCATCCGGGTTCCGCCGAGCTCGCGCTTCGTCGCCCCGCTCACCACGGTGGTCTGCCTGCAGCTCTTTGCGTACTACCTTGCCAAGGCGCGCGGATGCGAAATCGACCATCCGCGCAATCTGGCCAAGAGCGTTACGGTCGAGTAAAAAAGGCTGTGTACGAAACGTTGACTGCTTTTTCAGGGATTCGGGGGGCCAGTAGGAAAAACGGATGCCCCGTGGTCGATAGGCGTCGACAAAAAACTCGCGCAAAAAATTGAATTTTTTGCGCAGGGGTGCAGGGCTCTTTGAGTCCTGCCGAGGGTTCAAGGGGCGAGCAGCCCATTGGAAATGTATTCACATCGGTCATCCTGCAGAACATAGCCAAAAAATCCGTCCCGATGCGGGTGGAGAAAAGAAATTCAGCAGGCCGTTTCCGTCATTTCATGGCGGAAACGTAGTCGGAAATTCCCCGCGCGATCGCGTTTGCGATCGCATTCTGTCCCGCTTCCGAAAAGAGAAGATGGGATTCCTTCCGGTTGGAGATGAATCCTGTTTCGATCAGGACCGCCGGACACGGCGAGTTGCGGATCACGAAGAACCGCGCATGCTTGACTCCGCGGTCATCCATGCCCATGGTTGAGGAAAGCGACCGCTGGATGCCGTAGGCCAGCCGGAAATTGTTCTTGTCGAACCGGTTGGAGGCCGTTTTCATCTTGCCGGGACGGCTTTCGCCGGAGGAGGGTGCGTCGTAAGGCGTTGCGGCATAGGTCTCGATTCCGGAAATGGAGTGGTTCTGTCCCACGGAATTGCAGTGGATGGAAATGAAGAGGTCCGGCTTCCAGTGTTCATTCATGGTGACGCGCTGGTCAAGAGAAACGGTTTTGTCAGAGCTCCGGGTAACGAACACGCGGTAATGTTTTTCGGAAAGGATCTGCGCAAGTTTTTTTGCCATGGCGAGCGTGGCATTTTTTTCGGAACGGCCGTCGACGGAGACTGCACCCTTGTCGTTGCCGCCGTGTCCGGCGTCGATCAGGATGGTGCGGACATTGTGCCTGACGATGGAGCCGGGGCGGAGCACGGGTTCCATGAGGTACCGGAAGTCATATTCGGAAATGAAGATTCTTCCGCCCATGCGGACAGGCGGGAAGAGCCATGTGACGGCGACCCCGTTCAGCGATCCGTAGCGCTTGTCGGGAACGAATCCCACGCGTGCGAATTTCGAGCGCATCACAATGTTCGAACTGCTGACGGAAAGCGAAAGATGATAATACTGAGCGATGTCGTTCAGATAGACGTAGCGACGTCCGCCGTACCAGGCGGTCCGGATGGAGGACGCCGAGTTCGGCGCCGCGGCGGCCGGCAGCGAAAACATCAGAAACGGCATCAGGACGAAAGCGGCAAGCCAGTTCATACGATACGGAACCTTTCAGGAAACATGGCGGAGACCCTTTCCCCCGGATGGACGAATCCGGAAAGACTGCGCCAGACGAATTTTTTAGCCTCCGCAGCGGCCTGAAGCCCGGTCTTCCCGAGCGCCAGGTTTGCGGCCATGGCGGCGCTGAACGTGCACCCCGTCCCGTGGGACGGGTTCACGCCGGTGATTTCCAGCCGTTCCGCGGAAAGTTCGGAGGAAGCGCCCTCGCGGGAGACAACGCAGTCGACGGCATTTCCGCCGGCGGCGTGTCCGCCCTTCACGATGACTCCGCAGCCGAAGAGCCTGTGGCATTTTTCAGCGGCGCGGCGCATGTCGGCAAGGGAGGCAATCTTCATGCCGGAGATTGCTTCCGCTTCCGGGATGTTGGGCGTGATCCATGCGGCGCGGGGGAGAAGCAGCTTTTTCATGGCGTCGGCGGCTTCCGGCTCCAGAAGTTTTGCGCCGCTCGTCGAGATCATCACGGGGTCGACGACCAGCTCGCCGTGCCAGGATTCCAGTTCCCGGACCACGGTTTCGATGATCTCCTTCGAAAAGAGCATTCCGGTTTTTGCGGCGGGGATTTCGAAGGCTTCCAGGATTCTCCGGATCTGGGCGGCGACGCCTTCCGGCGGGACGGGATAGATTCCGGAGACGCGGAACGGATTCTGAGCCGTGACGGCCGCAACGGCCGAACAGCCGAAGACTCCGAAGGCGGAAAAAGTGCGGAGGTCGGCCTGGATTCCGGCTCCGCCTCCGCTGTCGCTCCCGGCGATGGTCATCGCCGCGGGATAAAAATTGGTGCGGTTCATGGGGGGATTATTCATGCTCCGGCGTTTTCCGGCGGATCGGGTTCGAGGGAGAATTCCGGGCCCAGATACCGCGCGCATTCGATCGTGAAGGCTTCACGGAAATGAAGCCATGGCAGACAGAGCACGGCCCAGAGATACGGCAGCATGAGCATGATCCACGGGATGCAGAGCAGGCAGCAGCCCAGAATCAGCACACAGCAGAGAACCGTGGAAAAGATGACGTTGAGCGCAAACAGCATCAGGATGTATTTGAACATGTCCCACGGCAGTTCCCAGAATTTTCTCCAGACCTTTCCGAAGGCGGCGGGAGCGGCTGTTCCGTAATCCCGGATCATGAGAAGCAGTCCGAAGTCATGGAACAGCTGGAGAACGAACCAGAACGGCAGCCAGCAGAGAAAAAGCACACCGAGGCCGCCGCAGGTCATCAGAATGAGTTCGAGCCCGGGCATGGCGCCTGGATTTGCGAAGATATCCCTGGCGAGCGGGGCGGCGATCAGGCAGGAAATGGCCAGGAACGGGATCAGGCAGAGCATCCAGAGGATCAGCGAAAAGACGAAGAAGCGGTTGCCGGGGACGGCATAGCGGTTCCAGAGCGGCGTGAGCGGGGAAGCGGTCTGCGGCCCGTTCACGATCACATGAATCCAGGAACAGCGTCCGCGGGCGCGCAGCCACATGCAGAGGACGGCCAGAGCGATCCCCAGAATTCCGATTCCGGCGATTCCGACGATCAGCGCGGTCCTTCCGGTCTCCTTGAACATGTCGCCGCTGAACGGGAAATCGAAACCGCCCCCGTTGGCGCCGATGTTGGCAAGCCATGCGGGCAGTGCGAGCGCGAACCACAGCGGCAGGGAGAACGGACGGAACAGGGTCCGCACCATGGAATCCCAGGCATTGGAAAGGGCCGCAGTGCAGTTCATAACCGCTCCTTTGTCAGAATTTTGCGTTCAGCACAATATTTTTGATGATTTCGGAGGCCTTGTCGAGCTGAGCCGGATCGAGGACTTCGCCGGGGGCGTGTGCGCTGAGGACGTCGCCGGGGCCGAACACGAGAGTCGGAACCTTGAAGAAGGTGCCGACCTGTCCGGCTTCGGTGGAACAGCTGAGTCCGCGGAAATTCGTGCCGGTGTTGACCTTGCGGGCTTCCGCGAGAGCGGACTGTGCGAAGGTCGATTCCATGGAGATTTCGAACGCGGGCGAGAAAAGCAGAGGGGAGCTGATTTCATAAGGCACGCATGCGGCGTCCAGAACGTCCATGAGCTCCTGTTCCGCATCGCCGAGCATCTCTTTCGGGAGCAGACGGCGGTCGATCACGAATTCGCAGTGGTCGGGCACGGAATTGGGCTGGGTTCCGCCGGAGATGGTGCCCACGCTGATGGTGGGGAATCCGAGCAGCTTGTGCTGGGAGCGGTGGACCAGGTCTTTGGAATATTTTTCGATCAGGGAAACAAGTTTTGCCGCGCGGTAGATGGCGTTTTCGCCTTCGGGAACTAGGCTGGCGTGGACGGCGCGTCCTGGCGTGGTGATTTTCCAGCGGATGGTGCCCTTGTGGGCGGTCACGAGGTCGAGTTTCGTGCCTTCGCAGACGATCGCCGCGGAAGGCTTGACCGCGTTCGGAACGAGCGACGTGATCCCGGTGAACCCGGCCTCTTCGTCGCAGGTGAGCCCCAGCACGAAGCGGCAGGGGAGATTTCCCGCCGCCTTCAGCATCTTGAGGGCCATCAGACAGGAAACGAGCGGGCCCTTGTCGTCGCTGGCGCCGAGTCCGTAGAGCTTGCCGTCCTTTTCCTTGAGTTCGAAGGGCTTTTCCATGGCGGGAACCCAGACGGTGTCCATGTGCGCAAAGCATGCAATGACGGGGGGCTCCACGAGTCCCTGTGCGGCAGGAAGTTCGAACAGCAGGGAGAACCGTCCGGGAGCCGCTTCCACGCGCTTCGGCTCGAAGCCGTTGACCTTTGCCCAGGTCTCGATGAATTCGGCGACTCGGAGCTCGCCGGTGAGTTCCGGATTTGCCGGAGCGCAGGACGGGTTGACGCTGGGCAGCATGACAAGTTGTTTCAGCAGTTCCAATGCTTCAGACATTGATGGTCTCCTTGCAGTTTTAAATATAATTACAATATAATGCCCGAACCGATTCTTGCAAGGTCTGCGGAAAAAACTTTTCCGAATTTTTTTGGCCCTGTTCTGCATGATGACTGATTTTCATGCATTTCCAATGGGCTGCTCGCCCCTTGAACCCTCG
>CAZHPP010000036.1:0-14690 GCA_964534535.1 uncultured Victivallales bacterium
GCTGCAAGTATTATTGCTTTTCGAAAAGCAGGTATTATTTAGGGATAAGTTCTAAATGTCACCCCTTATCGGGCATTTACGATGCAGCCTCCGATAAAGATGTCAGAAATAATCGCATGGAACTGTTATCTGTAACACCATCCATAAAATTCGCAAGCCGCATTGCCGTTGATCTTGAATATTATGTTGTGCTTCCCCGTTAGTTTGAAGTGAAGAGGGACAGTCAGTTCCTGAATGACTTGGAAGCCGCCGGTACTCTTTAACGGGATAACCGCTGCAACTTTTTCCTCCTGGCCAGGAAGTGTGGTTAGAAGATTTATTGAGCCTCCGGCATATAGCGGGCTGACGCCCACGCTGACAGTAACCGTTGTTGCGCCAGCAGAACCGAAATCGACTTCACCAAAGGAAATGACTGCTCCATCATTGATCCATCCAAAGCGTTTTTTATCCGGATAAAGCGTACAGAAAGCACTGCCCGCCATATCTTCCCCGGTATATTTTTTGCCAGGAACCCCCTTGATTCTCTTTTGTGCGAATTTCATTACCAGATGCATCGGTTTCCCACAATCAAAGGTCGAAATGTTCTTCAGCGTTTTTTGAATTTCATCCGCCTGTGTTCGAGTGCCTTCGATCCAGATCTCATATCCCAGAGCCGGGAGCCTGACTTCGCAAGGAACTTTAGAAAAGACTGGTTTTTGTGCACCTTCTTTACAGATCCACCATCCTTTTTGAGAAGATACAACAGGTTTTGCGGAAGCCGGCTTTGACTGTGTATTGACAAACAACCACACCCGTGAGCCGTCTTTTCCCTGCCAGGCAGAATTGGCAATACAGGGCATCTTGACAATTACAGGCTGATACGCTCCCCACAAAGAAAACTCCTGTTTCATGGTATTGCCGAAGTCAATTGGAGATAGCATTAGACCTTCATTGAACCAGTAAAGCAAAGCCCGGCGAACATGAACCGCCTTTTTAGTAAATAAACGGCGGGTGTCTGCCTCTTTGATTTCATCCAACATGAACCTGCCGATCTGTTCAGCATTGACTAGCTGCTGTCCAATTTTACTGAAGAAAGACTGCGGATCCCCCCGGCGTTCCCGGTCGAAAAGACGACCGACAAATTGTGCGCGTCCGGCATAGATTGACTGATACAGTGGAATCTGTCCATTTTCTGTCCACCCCCAAACCACATATCCATCAAATTGCTTCAGATAGGGTTCTGCGCTTTCTTCTGAAGTATGACAAATATTACGGTCAATCTTATGCAGCTTTTGAAACATTCTTTCAAAAAGCTTCCAGTATCCGTTTTCTATCCAGGCTCTGGAATCGTTGAACGGATGTTTGTGTGTGCGGTCAAAGCACATGCGTGGATTGGATGCTGCAACCTGGTCATGATAGATCCCATTGAATTTATATTCGGTTACCAGTCGAATGACCAAATCACTCAGAAAATCCTGCCAGCCGGTAACTGCGGGGCACATGACAGCGTATTGGGTTCCTCCATAGTTTTCAATCCAGAGGCTCCCGTCTTCTTTCTTGACAGCGTACTTTAATCCATGTGAAGTAAACATCCAGTCCTTTGCCCCATGCCCATCTTTAAGTTGCCAAAGCCTGGAGTCAATATATGGGAAAGTATAAATGCCGCAATCTTGAATTTGTCTATTAATTTCTTTAGTATAATCCTGAGCAGGAAAATGAGGCCAGCCAGCTTTCTTCATATCATTCCAGCGATACCAATTGACGCAGAATGGAAGTCCAAAATAGGAGCGCAGATATGTAAGCGTATTTCTTACATCTTCAGCCTGATTATGTGATAATGTATATATCTGAATCCATAAGGTATTGTTGCGGAACCATTCCGGAGTCGACTTCCGAGGCAGTTCTGGGATCCACCAGACGGCTTTTTTTTCCAAAAACCTCCGGTAAATCTGTCCGGCCTCATACCACTCCCCCTGATAGAGTTCAAGAGCAGCTTTGCCGCTCAGCTGGAAATTATTATTCCCAGGCGCCTGTGCGACTGGGTGGCTCCATGATATTTCCAGGTTATTGCGTTTCCCCTCAGCAGAATACTCTTTAACCCGTCCAAGGGGGTCTTCGCAGCCGAAATAGATGCCCTGTCTTGATGCGTCGTAATAAGCTCCGAACTGCATTGTTACAGAGAAAGTCGGATAAAAACCGTTCTGCCCATAACGGAACTGTTCTTCTGTTGGATTGGCAATCAGTAAACCGGAGCGGTATGGGTGTACTAACCGGTCTCCTTTTCCTAAACCTCGGAATGAGTAAATTGGGTATTTTACAGAATCAATGATATATTTTTTTGAATTGTTGGCAATCTGAAAAGAGCTTTCAATACGGCTGCCGTTAAAAATCACATCCGATTCCGCTGTAAACCCTAGATCTCCGGCTCCTGCCCATTTGATTTTCAATGTGTTGCCAACGACAGCAGAATTCCAGGATACGCCAGATGAAATGTTATCTGTTTTATTGGTCATGCCGTCTTTATGTCGACAAAATTCCCAGCCGAATGTCTTCTCTCCAAAGATCTCACAGCCATTTTTACGATTCATAACTCCAATTATGGGATGTGCCCCAAGACCTTTCCCGATCAGGATAAAAGCAGCTAGATCATTTGTCAGAATAATATGGGCATGTTTCTGCGCGCTGTTGATGGCTTCAGAGAAACTTTCCATGTCGAGATTTTTGTATTTCAAGACTGTTTCCGCAAGCGGGTAAAGATGCTTTTGTTCAGCTTTGGCCGAGGCAGCCCGGATTATTGCAGCCGCAGCCCATCTTGCAGGAGCTTTTCCAGTTGATTCGATTTGTTGTGTCAGTGCCTTGAGGGCCGGTTCAATCTCTCCCAATCCGCCCCGAAGATTTTTTACCCGTTTTTCCATGCTGCAGAGTTTTGCAATTTCTGAGCTGCTAAGCGGACGATTATACATGGCGACATTTGCCATTTCTCCATTCATGAACCAAGGTCCGCCACTGAACCCATTCCCGATTAAAACCGGACTGTCTTTTGCTCCGGGTACAATCTGCAGAAATCTTTGGGAGTACTCTCTTTCTCCATTGATATACAAACTGATTTTATAACCTACCTCCGCTTGGGTGATGTCGTTAAAGTGTTCAATGACAGCCGCCACATGAACCCATTCTCCAAAAGGAACCGTATTACCGCCTTTTGTCTTGGCGCACCATCTCGTTCCATCATGAAAATTTACATAAAGATGTCCAGTATGCCATTTCCCGAAAATAAATTCTTTATCTTTTGAAATAAACATATCATAAGAGTTGTTTTCCATATGTTCTTTTTCTGAACAGTTCAACTTCACGGTGGCAACATAAGTCATCCCCTTATCGGTAAGGTGCATTCCCCGGCTGTTTGGAACAACAGCATAATCCCGTTGTCCGTCAAGGACTAGGACTCCATTCACTGTCTTGGGTTTTCCTCGGAATTCCAGCTTGGTCTCTTTTGTAAAATCATATCGAAAGATCAATCCGGAATCCAGGTCTTGTCCCCAAAGGCTGTTTGTCAACAGCACGACACTGATTATAATCCATGTCATTGTTTTCATTTTTCATCCTTCCTTTTGCACAGAGGCAAATAATCTTGCGATTCCAGCTTGGTTAATTCTTTACCACAAAGGAACCGTATTCTGAGAATTGAACCCGGATTCATCACCATTTTTAATGACTTCTGCGCGAATCATGCCAGCGGCATGACCGTCAAAAAAGCCTAAAACTGCTTTTTGGCTATGCCATAGAGCCATGATATGGTTTCCTGTTTGCGCCGAATATAGCATATAGCTGCCATGATGATCCTGTTGTGCTGAGTCATATTTGGAATCTGAAAACAAGATAAATGTGGATGAACGCTTAATTTTTCTCGTATTGTATAATCCAAAGTCACTTCCGGAGACAGGCTCATATCCTCGGCGTAATCCGAACACGGCATGTTTCGCTGTTTGATATTGATTTATATATCGTTTATCAATCAATGGACAGATGAATGCGGTATAATTGCCGATATAACCGGTTCCAATCAGAAAACCGACATAGTCATTCGGTTTAATATTCGTATCCCAGCCCATTGCCGTACTCATAGTTGGAACCATGACGGCTCCGTTATTGTCATCCGAATACATTCTGTGTACCAAAGTAGCCTGTTTTTTCAAATTTAAGCATTGTATCATGACAGCCATCTGCCTGGCTTTATTCAATGCCGGCAGCAGCATGCCCGCCAGAATCGCGATGATCGCAATCACGACCAGGAGCTCGATTAATGTAAAAATCCGCACATTTTTCCTCATTTTCCTTCCTCCGTTTTCAATGCTTTTATGAATGATTCCCAGACGGCCTTCGGCCGCCGGTATTCGTCAACGAATCCCTTGTTGTTGAATCCCCTCGGACGGCTCAGCGCATGCTGGCCGTCTATATATGAATTGGCATTCGCATACATCCAGAACGCGACTCCTGTATATCTCGGACTCTTCCGCACCGTCTCAAGAACCTTCAGGCACAATTCCGACTGATATTCCTCGGACCAGTGGTTCCCGCTGTGGTCTCCGCAGATCGACGACGCCCCGATCTCGCTCACCATCAAAGGCTTGTCAGGAAACTTCTCCGCAAGTCCCGCCAATCTCGGAAAGACTTCCTCAATTCCGCTGCTGCTGTACCAGCCGGGATAAACGTTCATCGAAATGATGTCCGCAAGATCAAAACAGATGTCGCGGTCCGGTCTGTTCGATGCAAATGTCACAGGCCGCGACGGGTCAAGCCTGCGGCATATCTCCGCCATGCGCGCGATTGCGGCGCGTCCTGCCTGCGTGTCGCTTGCGCACTCGTTCAGAAAACCGTGGATTATCAGTGACGGGTGATTGAACGAACTGCGCACCGTCAGTTTCAGCTGCGAAGCAAGAGAATCCATGAAGACGGGATCGGTCAGGTCGCGAGGATGCTCCGTTCCCTCATTGTTGCCCCATGCCAGCGGTTCTTCCCAGACCATAAGCCCAAGACGGTCGCACATCCGGAACAGAAACTCCCTCTGCGGATAGTGCGAGCCGCGGATGAAGTTGAATCCGGCACGTCTGATCTGAAGCAGGTCGGAGGCAATGAGCGATTCGGGCGTGGCCGCTCCGAATTCCGGATGGCTTTCGTGCCGGTTCAATCCGATGAGCTTCAATTCCTTTCCGTTCATCAGCAGACGCTTTCCGCTCCAGTCGAGCGTGCGGATTCCGAACTCGACCGTTTTGCCGTTGACCGTGAGCGTATGGAGATTCGGCGTTTCCGGGCTCCAGAGCCGGAAGTCCGGCACTTTCCGTCTCAAGACCGGTTCGGCTTTGATATTTTCACCCGTGGTCCCGTCAAAGGAGATGTTCAGCCGTTCAGCCGAAGTCTCAACGCGTATTTCGACTTCGCCTGTGCGGCAGTCAAGCGGGAGCACCTGGAGAGAACGTATTTCATCCGGTTTTACATCTTCAAGCGTCACATGGTCGTAGATTCCGCCGAAGCCGTAAAAATCGTAAAAGCTTCTGAACAGCGGATGATCTTCGATCAGATTGTCGGTGCGCATCACAAGTTCGTGAATCCCGTTTTTCAGGGTGAATTCAAGAGCGAAGGGAGACCATGCCAAGGCGCTTTCCCCGATCTCCGAACCATCAATGAACACGGCGGTGCGCAGACCGGACGACGCGATTCTGAGCCTCAGACGTCCGCCGCACTCCACGCGTTTCCGGTACCATCCGCAGCCGTGTTCGCCGAACCGGAGTCCGGCGGAATCGAAACACCCGGGGACCGGGGCAAACGAGTCATAGACCGGGACATCGTCCCTGCGGGCCGTGAAGGCGAATTCCCAGATTCCGTCGAGGTTCATGGAAGGATTTCCTCCGGGATGTCGATTTCATAGATTCCGCGGAATTTCTCATGGAAGGAGTCGAAGGAGATCCTTCTGCCGTCGGGGGACCAGCGCGGATGCAGGTCGCAGCGGGTCGGCGGCGGAATAGCCGGGGCGAAGAAGAATCCCAGCGAATACCTGCTGTCCGAAGCCGGATTGTAAAGCACGAGTTCGCGCCGGCTGTTCGAATCCGGATAGGAATCGGTCATTATCAGTTTCCTGTCCGGGGAGAAGGAGCAGTGGCCGTCGGAGGGAAGTCTCCCCGCCGGGGCGAGCGTTTCGACCTTGTCCGAACCGACGGTATAGATGTGGTAATTGCATCCGTCTCCGGCGGTTTTGGAAAAGACGATGAGCCGGTCGGGAGAAATCCAGGTGTAGTGGGAGGCGTGTCCGGCCATGGGGAGCTTCCAGAGCCCGGAACCGTCGCGGTTCGCGGTGAACATCCGGGTGATATAGGAGCGGATTCCGCGGCCCCACGGCCCGAAGACGCGCCAGCGGTGAATGAAGGCGAAACGGCGTCCGTCCGGACTGAAGAGCAGGTGATTGACCCAGCTGACGGTCGAATCCATGCCGGGTTCGGGAAATTCGTCGATCAGTTTTGAGAGGGGAACGGCGAGCTGCGACTTTCCTGTACGGAGGTCCATGAGCGTGATGCCGTCGAAGTCGGGAAAACCGAATTCGACGGAGGGGTCGTCGAGTCCGGGATAACCGTACCCGGGGCGTTCCCTGTCGAGACGCGAAAAGTTCAGAGAAAGGGCAAATCTGCGGTCGGGAGAAAGCGTGTAGACCGGATGCGGAAAGACAGTCCCGTCGGAAAGGCGTGCGGCATGGTGATCGCCTTCGACGTCGTTCCAGATCAGACGCTTTTCATCGAACCACTGGAGCATGGAGCCCTGCTGCCAGCACCAGGCGCGGGTTTCGGCGGTCTTTTCAAAAACGCCGCCGCGGAGGATTCCGATTTCGGCCGCTTCCCCGAAGCGGGGCTGGCGTCCGGCGAAGGATACGCGGTGGGCCGGATGTTCTCCGGCGGCGTTCCATGAAAATTTGTCAAAATAACCGAAAAAGTAATGAGCATCCATGGGAGCGATGCGCTTTTCCAGATGTGAGAAACTGCGGTCCATTTCCTGACGATTCCTTCTGCTGTGACTTGCTTTTTTATAGATTATACATTAAATTATTCACTGCGTCAAGAGGGGACAAATGGTAATCTTGTAACAAAGAAAGGCAAAATCGTAGTAATGAACACTCTGCATCAGTACACGATGGCGTCCGGATACCGGGAAACGGGATTTTATGTGCGCGGGACGGGGCATTTCATCATTGAGACACCGGAACCCCGGGAGACGGCACATTTCGGGGAGATTTTCTGGTGCGTGGCGGGACGCGGCGTCTTTGTTTCGGGAGGTCGGCGCAGTGTTCTTCATCCGGGGTGGCTGTGGTATTATCCGCCGGGATCCGTCCACGAATTTTATCCCGGGAAGCCGTATTTCGACTACCGCTGGCTTTCGATTGAGGGGAAGGATGCGGGCGGACTCTTCGAATCGCTCGGGATCCGTCCTGGGCTGAATCAGTCGGGCGTGTGCCCGGAGGAGGAGTTCGCCCGTGTGGAACTGAATCTTCATGACGGCGCCCAGCAGGCGCAGATGCGGGCCCTTTCGGCGGCATTTGCGATTCTGACCCGTGCCGCCGCTCCGGAGCCTGACGGCCTTCCCGCGGCCGCACAGGCCAAGACCCTGATGACGGAAAATTACGGACACGGGAAACTGGACGTCGGCAGGGTGGCTGAACTGCTGAATCTTCACCGCGTGACGCTGAGCCGGCAGTTCGCGGCGGCCTATGGGATTGCGCCCGGAAAATATCTTGAGTCCCTCCGGTTTCAGGCGGGAATCCGTCTGCTGAACACGACGGACCTTCCGGTCAAGGAGATTGCGGTGCGGTGCGGATTTTCGTCATCCGGATATTTTGCCAAGGTGATCCGGCGTCTGACGGGACAGCCGCCGGGATTCTTCCGCGGCGCTTCGGGAAAAAAGGACAGCTGAAAATCAGCCGCCGACCTTTTCGCAGACGATCCGCGCGGCCTTTTCGAGCGTCTCCAGCTCGGAATGAGAACATTCCGAAAAATAGGAAAAGATGAAGCCGTTCAGCTTGTCGTCCACCTGCTTCGTGAATCCCGCGCCCTTTTCCGTGAGCGAAATGCACACGTTGCGGCGGTCGGCGGGATCGTCCTCCCGCCGCAGAAGTCCCGCCTTCACCAGCTTGTCCACAAAGATCGAAGCGCCGGCCGACGTGAGCCCCGTCACCGTCATGATCTTGCCCAGATTGCACGGCATGGAAAGACGGATGTTCATCAGCGTGAGAAACTGTCCCCGCGGCAGAATGGCGGAATAATTCTTCCAGTCCCGCTCCAGAAAGGTCCTGCGCTCGAATTCGAGCAGGCGGCACATCTTCTTGAAGGAGTCGACGCTGGAAGCCTGTTTTCCCGGATTCATGGTCACTTGATCTCCTTGTATTCGTCGTTGATGCGGTTGCCGATGTCGTCGAGGCGCTTGTTCTGGTCCGGACGGTCGCCGTCGAGGAAATACTGGTGGTAGAACATGTTGCCGACGCGGCTGGTCATGCCGTTGTTGACGCCCTTGACGATCTTGCCAAGTTCGCGGCGGATTTCAGGTCCGGCAGGCGTTTCCGGCGCGGAATATTCAACCTGCGCGATCAGCACCAGCTGCGACTGCTTGATGGACTCGGATTCGGTGGAGACGGCGCGCCCGAGCACCGGAATGTCCTTGAGCACCGGAAGTCCCGTGGTGCTGCGGACGGATTCGGACTTGCGGAGTCCGCCGATCACGAAGTCCTGGACTCCGGTCCCAACCTGGACGGTCGTGGCCGTGGAGGATTCGCTGATCCGCGCGGAACCGTCCGAGTTCCATCCGAGAAGGGACTTGCCGTCGAGGCTGAACTGAATCTTCGCGGCCCGGCCCGTCACGACGGGGAGCACCCGCAGATCGAACTTGAATCCGTTCGTGACCATGGGGTATTGGAGCCAGCCGTGGATGATGCCCGTGGAGGACTCCATGCTGTTCCCGTTCGTGTTGTAGTAGGCCGCATTGACGACGGTGCCGTCGGCCTTGACATAGCCGGTCAGGTACTTTGCGAGCCTGTCCGTGCTGGAATCCTTGCCGGAAAGACGCGCGGAGACGTCGCCGTAGGTGTTGGTTCCGGTCTGGGTTCCCATCATGCGCATGGTGTAGCCGGTGGCGGCGAGAATGGCCTTGCTTCCGGATTCCGAGTAAAGTTTGGAAAGCTCGGAGTAGGGCAGGATCTTGGTGACGGCCTCGCGCTGAATGGTGTCCGGGTTGGGGTCGGTGTAGGTGAACTCGGTCGTCGCCTCGGCGATGGAGGAGGCCCCCGCGGTGTAGTAGGTGCGGTCGTAGAAGAATCCGGTGTTGACCTGGACTTTGGAGACCACGCGGTTCTGGGCCGTGATGACGCCCTGGGCCAGGCATTTCGCCTTGCCGATCGAGGTCATGAAGTCAAGATAGCGCGTATTCCATTTCGGGTTGAAGTTCCAGTAGGAGGTGCGGTTCCAGCCCGTATCCTGGACTCCGCTGCCGAAGAACGTGCCCCAGTTCCGGCGCATCAGAGCGCCGGAGGAGAAAAGGTCCACGCCCTCGTTGTTTTTCCAGCTTTGGAAGTCCACGCCGATCCGGTCGTCGTTCTCGGCATAGATTTCGAGCACGCGGTAGGTGATCCTGACCTCGGGGATCGGCCGGTCGTACTTCACGAGCATGGCGCGCATGTCGTTCCACGACCACGACGGCGCACGCACGACGAGCGCATTGAGTTCGGCGTCGACGATGATCGTGCTGGGCGCGATCTGGAATTCGGGGTCGAGCTCGGAGGAACCGACCCGGATCAGCATGTCGCGGAGGTTCGCTGCCCGGCTGATCCGCGGAAAATAAAGATGCGTGTCGGCGTCCGGCAGGAACGTGAGCCCGGAACGGTCGAGCGAGGCGACGATCGCATCGATTCCCTTGCCCTGTTCCGTGTCGCGGAACCGGTATTCCTCGGCCGAGACCAGCACGACTCCGGTGCCGTCGTTGAACTTGACCGCCGTGGCCTGGGCGGGGCTTGCATTGACGCTCCGCGCTCCGACCGCAGCCTCAAGATAGCTTCGGACGGCGTAAGGGTCCGCCCTGCGGATGATGTAAGGCTTCGTGATGACGTAGGGGTCCGCGTTGTCGCGGATGACCTTGACTTCGCGGGTGCCGTCGGCGACGTCGATCTTGAGCTGGGCCTGGACGCTGGAGGGGGCGTAGCCGCCGGTCGGCGAATCGTTTTCGGAGCGCGGCGTTCCCGGAATCGCGCGCGGCGAAAGGATCAGCTCCTGCGCCGAGGGCGTCTTCGGCATGACGTTGACGATCGGCTCCTGCTGACGCGCCGGCTCGGTGTTCCTGCAGCCGGGGAAGGCAAGCAGAAATGCTGCGGACGAAAGGATGAATGCGGTATTGTGCTTCATGGTGTGTTATTCCTCCTGCGCTTTGCGGAAGGGGTCTTCGATTCTGCGTTTGATTTTCCCTGTTTCGCTGGCGGGCGTGATCCGGGTGCCGCTTCCGGCATCGGCCATGTGCGCCTCCGCCGTGACGACGATGTAGGTCCGTTCGCGGATGCTCGTGACGGTGCTGAACAGGTATTTCACATAGGGGATGCGGCAGAGGATCGGAAGTCCGATCGTCTGTTCCACGTCGTTTTCCTTTTCATAGATGGAAAGCACCTTTTCCACGCCGAACCCGAGCGTGGCGGCTCCGGAAAACTGCACCGAGTTGCTGAGCTCGGCCCCCGTGTTTCCGCGCTCAATCACGTTCTTGAAGTAGAGCGAATAGATGAAGATGACGCCGCCGTCGGGAAGTTTTTCCATTCCGGGAGCCGTCCCGGAAGCGCCCGGAAGACAGACGAACGGATTGATGATCTTCGCATCCAGCGCGGGAGGATCGGGATACTTGTTCCCGTCCTCGTCCTCGTAGTAGCTTTTGCCGAGGAAGGTCCGTCCGAGCGTGTTCTTGGCGATGTTCTGATATTCGGGATACATCGTGATGCTGTAGACGTAAGGAGCCTTTGAAATGTCGGAAAACTGAGTTCGGACGATCTGGAAATATTCTTCCATGGAACGGACCGGCGTGTTCACCATCGTGAGGCTGGCGCTGGCGGCCGCGTTCGCGTTGCCGGACTGCTGGAGACACCGGATGAAGCTCATGTCGATCTGTGGGGCTGTGAAGAATCCGCCGTAGGCCCAGGACATGGTGCCCGCATACGGAACAGTATTGAGGAGTTCGTCCACAGTCATGTGCCCGGCGTTGTATCCCACGTTCAGCAGGTTGACTCCCGGGCCGTTTTTCCACGCGAGATAGTCGAATCCCCAGTCCTTGAGGTCGCTGTCGCGCAGTTCATAGTAGTTGAGGCGCACCGAAATCTGAGGGATGGGACGGTCGAGCCGTTCGACCCAGGCGAGGGTCTTTTCCGCGGACTCCGTCTGGTCCCGCCAGAAAATCGTATTCGTTTCCGGGTTCACATACGCTTTGCCGACGGACGAATTGATCGCGGAGTCGATGATCTGCGAAAATTCGGAGGCCGCACGGTATTTCGGCGCATACGCGATCCGGCACAGCCCCGTTCCCTGAATCACCGAACCCGAATCGTCCACGCGCCCGGGACGGTCCAGCGCCGCCACAATCGAATCCACATACGGTAGGAAATCGCGTCCGGTCGAGACCAGCAGCGCGCCCTTTGCCTTGGGATCCTTTGAGGTCACGCGGCGGATGGTCGAATTCCGGCTGTACCGCAGAATGGCGGAGTTCACGAACGGAAGAACGTCTTCCGGAACGGCGTGCTGGAGTTCGTAGATCCTGCTTTCGAAGCGGACCTGGGCGTCATCCTGACGGAGACGGATGGTGCGGACTCCGGAATTCGTCCCGGATGCGGCAGACGGTGCCGCCGGCTGCTGCGCGGAAACGTCCGCCGCGGCAAGCAGGGCCAGCGCGGCACAGAAAATTCCGTGGATTTGATTCATGTTCTTTCCTTTTGTTGAATTAGAGGAAATTGAAGCCGATCACGAGCACCGAACCATCCGGCGCCCGGCCGGTGATGATCCGGAACAGGGCTTCGCTGCAATATTTTTTGCCGTCGCGTCCGGTCCGTTCGAAGCGGACCTTCCAGACCATCGGCGTGACGGCCACGAATTCGAGTTTCGTGAGATACTGGAACGAGACGGGAACGCCGATTGTTTTTTTCAGGGCTTCGCGGGTCCTGTCGAACTCTTCCTTCTTGAAATTCTTTGCCGTATCGGGCGAAAGCCGCCTGATGAATCCGGCGGAGTCGTTGTTGAGGAAGCAGATCAGCAGTTCGCGGCAGAGTCTGTGTTCCGGGGAATCGGGCTCTTTTGCGAGCTGTTCCGCGGGCAGTTCCCGCACGGTGGAACATCCGGCGAGCAGAAGCACGCCGAGCACGGGCAGAAGAAATATCCGTCTGATCGCTGTCATCGTTATCTTTCCTTGAAAACAGTTAGGATGTTAAATATCTTTCGATTTAAGATAATATAGCACATCGGGGAAAAGAATGCAAGCGAAGATTTTTTCGAGCATTCTGCCCTGCGGGAAATGGGAAAGATGGAGAACCCTGAGATGTTCTGCCGGGAGCAGAAACGGTTTCGTGACAGAGGCGGCTGGTCCGATCTTCATTCCGGAAAACGCAACAATGAAATAGTTTTCGCAAGAGTGAGATATTCAAATTTCATATTTTCATTGTATAATATGAAAGAAGCAGTGAAATCCATTCAGCAGAGGAGATGAAGTTCATGGACAGAAGCATTCTGGAAAAGGTTTCCCTCGAAAATCTGCGGCATGACCTGTTTGCGTTCTGCCGCGATCCGTTTTCGTTCCGCACGGTTTCCTATACGGTCCCGTGGCACCGGAAAAATTCACTCGACGAACTCGACGAATTTCTTGCCGCCGAAATGCGGAAATTTTCGAACCGGGTGGAAATGATTCCGAACAGAGTCCAGGCATTCCGGTGCAATCCGAACAAACCGCTCCATCACTGGTATGACACTCCGAAGCCGGAAGACCCCTGGTACGACGCTCACAATATCGCCGTCACGCTCCCCGGGAGCGAAAAGCCGGAAGAGATCATCCAGCTCGTCTCCCACAAGGATTCCATGAGCTGGATCAATTCGCCCGGAGCCCACGACAACGCCGTCGGCGCGGTCGTCAACATGGAACTGGTCCGCGTGCTTTCGGCGCTTCCGCTCCGGCGAACGGTGCGCGTGCTCTTCTGCAACGAGGAACACTGCCCCTGGCACAGCGCCACATACGCGAATGCCGCGCGGGACCGAGGCGACAGAATCATCGCCGTCATGAATCAGGACTCCCTCGACGGGAAATCCGATGCCGCGTCGGCTTCCGGAATCCATTCCTTTGCTTCGCTTTACAGCACGCCGGAAGGAAAGGTCTTTGCGGAATATCTCGGTTCTCTCGTGAAGAAATACGATCTGCCGATTGAGTTCACGTCCGGCCCGAAGGGCCGTGTGAACGACGACGACGGCAGTTTCATCAAGGCGGGATATGTCCGCACGGTCATGAGCATCGGTTCGTGGCCGTACGGCGATCCGCAGTACCATCTGCCCGGGGACGCTCCGGAGCGTGTGGACTATGTGAATCTCCGTCTTTCGGCACAGCTGATTCTTGCCGCCGTGCTGGAACTCGACGAAAACGGCGAATCCGTATTTGCATGACCGAGTTTTGCCGGCAGGCGGAAGATACTGTGCCGCCTGTCAATGTCGAGCGTGATGCAGAACCGGGCACATTGGAATATCGACAGTGGAAATCCATGATGCCGGAGCAGTCGGCTGCCGGCTGCAGGTCCTGTGCGGAGGTTCGGACTATCTGACGCTTTCCCGGACGATCAGCTCATACTCCAGAATCGTTTCACGCTCGAACCTGCGGTTGTCCAGACGAGCTTCCGCAATGTCCGCGACGGCCTCGCCGATCAGGGAATATTTCTGCGTAATCGTCGTCTGCGGCGGCACAGCGTGACATGAGAAGAACGTTTGTTCCGAGGCGATCAGAGAAACATCGTCCGGAACCTTTTTTCCGTACAGCGAGAATGCGTAAAGCAGGACGATTCCGGCGTTTCCGCCCGGGCAGAACAGTGCGTCGGCGTTTGCCTGAAGGAGTTTGCCGGTCAGTTCGACATACCGTTCCGAACTTTCGCCCGAATAATAGATGAACCTGTCAGAATACGGCAGCCCGCGGGCTTTCAGTGCCTTTACGATCGCATTGTGCCGGATCAATGCGTTTCCGCTTTCCGGATTCCCGTGGATGATGCACCCGATCTTCCGGCAGCCGCGCGAATAAAGGTGGTCGATGGCAAGAGCCATTCCCTGCGGTTCGTCCGACCTGACGTAATAGACTTCGGACTGGCGCTTTGCCGGCGGACGGTCCACGATCACAAGCGGCACCGGAAAGCGCGAATCCCAGTCTGTGAACAATGACGGTTCCACTCCGATCGCGGCCGCCGCGCAGAACTGGATGCTCTCCAGCCGTTCCAGATTGTTTACAGGAAGTATCTCCACGCGGAACCCGCGCTTCGGAAGCGCCTGAGTGAGCGACATCAGCAGCATGTCGACACAACTCTGCACAGGATATACGGAATTGTAGGGTGTTATCACGACGACGTTTTTGCGCTTGTCCGGAACGCGCGGATGGTAGCCGTGCTTCCGCGCCGCCTCCAGCACGCGCTTCTTGACATT
>CAZHPP010000037.1:0-14643 GCA_964534535.1 uncultured Victivallales bacterium
CCGGGCGCCGCAGGATTCTCCCGTATTCCACCGCCTATCTGACCTGTTCCGCGCCTCCCGGACTGGATGCCGAAAAGCGCAAACGCCTCGGAAAACTTTTCGAAGTCCTCACCTCCCGCGAATTTCAGCTGGATTTCTGCAATCTTTCCGGAATTCTTTCCTTCCGGAAGGACATCGCGCCTGAAGAATACCGCTGGTATTCGCCGGATGCGGCAGGATTCTTCCCCTGGCCGGACGACCTGACCGTCGACTATCAGGAACTTTTCCCCGTCCCGACCGCCGGCGCGCTCTGCGCCGACCTCATCATGCTCAAGTCCGATCCGGACCTCGGCGACGCCGTACTCCGGCTCATGGACCGCCAGAAGGCGCCGCCTCCCCGCGGAACTTACCTTGATTCCGATCAATATTCCAGATATCATTATTAAAGGAGACTTATGAAAGAACTTTACAGCGGATTTCTCAAGGCGGTCGACAAAAAAGAACTGATGCGCCGCACGGAAGAATTGACCGCAATCGAGGCCGGACAGACCTTCCGCAATTACCGGAAGGCCGCAGAATTCATCCTCGCCGAACTCAAGAAGAACAAGATCCCGAATGCGGAAATCGTGGAATTCCCCGCCGACGGCAAGACTTCGTACATGGACAAGCGCATGCCGATCGCCTGGGATGCGTCGATCGGAAAACTCACGCTCTGCGACAAAGAGCACACTGTCGCGGCGGATTACACGGAACAGCCGTTCAACCTCATCAAGGGCTCCGTCTCGACGAAGAAAGGCGGCGAAATCCTGCGGATCATCACCGAACAGCAGTTCCTCGCAGGAGAAGACCCGAAAGACGCGCTCGTCATGCTCGAACCGCTCACCTGGCCCCGCGCAAAAGTCCTCACGCCCGTTCTCGACCAGGGAGGACGCGGCATCATCACGGACTATCTGAACGGACGCTATCGGACCCCGGACGACGTGCAGTGGGTCAACGCATGCACCGAAGGCGCGAACTGGCACCTTCAGTGCGACGACCGCGACTTCATCGGATTCTCCGTCTCCCCGCGCATGGGCGACCTGATCCGCCAGAAGGCCAATTCCGGCGAACTCAAGGCGGAAGTCGAATGCGACGGCCGCCGTTACGAAGGAAAACTTCCCGCCGTGACCGCTCTCGTTCCCGGACGCCGCAAAGAGGAAATCTGGCTTCTCGCCCACACGTTCGAACCGCTTCTCGACGACGATTCCAACGGCGTCAGCGCAGGAATCGAGATCGCGAAGATGATTCTGGGAAAAGGCGTCCCGGAATATTCCCTGCGGCTGGTATTCGCCATGGAGCTTTACGGCTATGCCGCCTTCCGGGCGAAGTTCAGGGGAACCGCAATCGGCGGATGCAACATCGACTCAATTCCGAGCTCGAAACATCTCCAGTGCAAACTGGTGCCCTCCATCGGCGCCGTGCCATTCCACGGCGTTGAAATTCTGGAAAAAATCTTTACGGAATTTTCCCCGGAAATCCCGCTTGTCTATTCAAAGCCGGAATGCTTCGACGACATGTTTATGAGCGATCCGACCGCGGGAATCCCCACGCAGTGGTTCATGAAGATGCCTCTTCCCGGAGCCGCGGATTTCTGGCACAACTCTGCCCAGACGCACCGGGGCTACCTCGACGCCGGCACGTTCGCAAAGTACACCGCGCTTGCGGCCGTCTGGTTCCATGAGACGCTGAACTTCACAGGACCGCAGCCGCGGAAGAAACATCTTGCACTGAAGCCGGTTTCGTCCCCGTGGCGCGAATACGCATCGAAACAGGTGTACGCCCGTGCGGTCCCCGGACTTCCGCAGGACCTGGTGAACGTTCCAAAATCCGAACGCGTTTCGCTGCCCGACGGCGTGCTTTACGGCCCCTTCGCCGCGATTCTTTCGGACATGGACGGAAAAAAGGACCTTGCGGAAATCATCCTTGAGTCCGAAGCCGAACGCGGCGAAACGATTTCCGAACCGCAGATCAAAAAATACATCGACGCGGTCAACTATCTGGCGGACTGGAAATACCTGACTCCCGTAAAGCGCACGGAAATCACCCGGGAAATGCTGGGGTCCGCGCTGGCGGGACTGGGCGTGAAGAAGGGCGACCTTCTGCTCGTTCACGCCTCCGTCTCGCGCTGCGGCTATGTTTCCGGCGGAGCGGAAACCCTGATCCGGGCGGTGCTCGACGCCGTCGGGACGAAGGGCACCGCGCTCTTCCCGACCTTCACAAGACCTTATATTTCCTTCAGCGGTTCTCTCAACAAAGGATGGAACTACCGTCCGTTCGATGCAGCCGATTCCTCCCAGATCTGGACGGGCGCCGTTCCGCGCACCCTTCTGGAACGGTTCCCGAAAGCAAGGCGGAGCCGCCATGTGACTCATTCGTGGGCCGGGCTCGGCCCTCTGGCGGAGGAGTGCGTTTCCGCGCACGGGCCGTGCGATCCGCCGGCCTCGGCGAACTCGCCGATGGGAAAAGCCCTCGAACACGGAGGAAAAGTACTTTTTCTCGGAACGGGACTTGCGCCTGACACATTCCTGCATTATATTGAAACGATTGCGGATTCGGCGTGCCTCGGCGAAGCTGTCTGCCGTGTCAGGAATCCGGATGGCTCTCTGAAAACCGTTCTGATCGAAAAACATCTTCCCGGCCATCGTGATTTTTACCGGAACGATGCGGAAAACTGCAAGTTCTACACCCGCGCCGTGAAAGCCGGGCTGAAGATCGCGGAACAGCCGCTCGGCATGGGAAAGCTCCAGCTGATTGACATGAAGGACCTTTACCGGATCGGCATGGAACTGATCCGGAAGGATCCCCGGATTCTGCTCTGCGATGATCCCTGCTGCCTGTTCTGCCGTCAATTCTGACAACCTAAAGGAATATAGTATGAAACTGCTGAAAACACTGTTCGGAACCCTGTTCGGGGGTCTTCTGCTGGCCGGATGCCGGTCGACAGAATACTCCGTCCGCCCCTGCAAGGACTTTGCCATCGACGGAAAACTGAGTGCCGCGGAATGGAACAAGTCGGGACTTTACCCGCTGCAGCCTCTGCTCTATGACGACCGGCTCGGCGGCGTGCTCCATGAGAAAGGAACCGTCCGCATGCTGATGAGCGAAAAATTCCTTTACGTCGGTCTGGACCTGGAAGACTCGGACATTGTGGCGCAGGGCACGGAAGACCAGACCCACCTTTACCAGATGGGCGACACGATCGAACTCTTCTTCAAGCCGGGAAACGACACCTATTACTGGGAGATGTACGGCACACCGAACGAGCTCAAGACAACGTTCTTCTATCCCTCGCGGTCGTATGTGTTCGTTCCGCAGAGCGCCGCTCCGAAGCCGGACTTCGAGGTCCGCACGCACCTGAACGGCACCATGAACAACTGGCAGTCGCCTGACAAAGGCTGGACGATCGAATTCAAGATTCCGCTGAAAACCTTCGAACAGTTCGGCGCAAAGTTCCGTCCCGGCGAAGACTGGCGCTTCCTGATTGCGCGCCAGAACTTCTCGCGGCGTCTTCCGCTGAAGGAGCTTTCCACAATACCCTCCGTCCGGAAGGCCGACTTCCACATCATCGAACAGTATGGAAAACTGAATCTGGAGGCCGCTGAAAAATGACCTGGTATGACTGGCTGATCGTTCTAATTCCCGTCACGCTCGTGATCGGCGTCGGATGGTACGTCCGCCGCTACATCGTCGGAGTTTCGGATTTTCTCGTGGCCGGACGGATATGCCACCGGTATGTGATCGGCACCTCGGACCTGGCCAACGGGCTGGGGCTGGTGACGCTTGCCGCCTTCGTGGAAGTCTCCTACAAGACCGGCTTCGCCCTGGGCTTCTGGAGCAACCTGATGTTGCCGATCAGCCTCATGCTTTCGCTGACCGGATACTGCATGTACCGGTTCCGCGAAACGCGCGCCATGAGCCTCGGCCAGTTCCTCGAAATGCGCTACAGCCGTTCCCTGCGCATCTTCTCCTGCTTCCTGCGTTCCATCGCGGAAATGATGGCCAACATCATCATGCCCGCAATCGCGGCCCGCTTCTTCATCTCCTATCTCGACCTGCCGCGGCATCTGAACATCCTCGGCTGGCAGTGTCCCACCTTCCTGCTGATCGTGGTGGTGCTGCTGGCCCTGGCGATCAGCCTGATCTGCATGGGCGGAATGCTCTCGATCATCGTCACGGACACCATCCAGGGGCTGATGTTCTATCCGCTGCTCCTCGTCTTCATCATCTTCGTGCTGGTGAAATTCTCCTGGTCGAAGGAAATCGTCCAGGTCATGAGCGACCGCGCCCCCGGAGAAAGCTTCCTCAATCCGTACGACATCAGCAGCCTCAGGGACTTCAATCTCTTCATGCTCGTGGTAACGTTCGTGGGAATGTTTCTGAACCGTGCCGCAGGCGTGACGGGACAGAGCAACGCGGCCGTCAGCGCGCATGAAGCAAAGATGGCCGCCATTCTCGGCACATGGCGCGGAGCCTTCACCGCCATCTTCTACCTTCTGTTCGCCATCGGCATCATCACCATCATGAACCACAAGGATTTCGCGCAGGACGCCAAGACGATCCGCACGAACATCTCCCGTCAGATCGCGACGGAACTCGTGGAAACTCCGCGCGACCGGGTCAAATTCATGCGCGACATCGAAGCCATCCCGGTCGAAGACCACGTCTACAAGCGCGACAAGCCGTTCTCCGAAAAAAACAACCCGGATGAAATCTACTTCAAAACGGCCCAAAAGAATTTCGGCTCCGACGGCGAAGGCAGTTCCAAGACCCAGCAGTTCAAGACCATCTTCCGACAGATGATGCTCCCGGAGGCCATGCGCCACATGCTTCCGCCCATTCTCGCCGGACTCTTCTGCCTGATGATCATCATGTTCATCATTTCGACCGACGTATGCCGCATCTTCAGCGCGTCCTCGACCCTCGTTCAGGACTGCGTGGTGCCCTTCTATGAAAACGAATCCCTGACCCCGGAAAAGCACATCTTCCTCATCCGGTTCATTTCCATCGGAGTCGGCGTGTTCTTCCTGCTCGGCTCGTATTTCATGGCCCAGATCGACTACATCAACCTCTTCGTCCAGGTGATGTACGGCATGTGGACCGGCGGATGCGGCCCCATGATCGTCTTCGGATTCTACAGCCGGTTCGGAACCACCGCCGGCGCCTGGGCCTCCCTCCTCAGCGGCATGGGAATCAACCTCGGCGGAGCCCTGCTCCAGCGCAACTGGGCCGACATCATCTATCCCTGGCTGGACAGCATGGGATGGGTCGCCCCCGTCGGACAGTTCTTCTCCGCCGTATCCTCCCCGTTCAATCCGTATATTGTCTGGGAGATGAACAGCCTCAAGTTCCCCGTCAATTCCTATGAAATCGCCTTCCTCGCCATGATGACCGCGCTCGTTGTATACGTCGGCGTTTCGGCGGTCACCTGCCGCGTGCCGTTCAACCTGGAGCGCATGCTGCACCGCGGAAAATACGCCACCGAAGGCAGCAAGAACATCACTTCCGTCTGGACCTGGAAATCCGTCTGGGGAAAACTCATCGGGATCACGCCCGAATACACCCGCGGCGACAAGGTCATCGCATGGAGCGTATTCCTCTATTCCTTCGTCTACCATTTCCTGATCACGTTCATCATCGTGATCATCTGGAACGGATTCCACCCCTGGCCGTTGGAATGGTGGGGATACTATTTCCTGGTTGTTTCGCTGGTCATTCCCGGAATCGCTGCGGCCATTACGACCGTGTGGTTCGGAATCGGGAGCACCATCGACCTGGTCCGAATGTTCCGCGATCTCCGGCACCGCGTGGCCAATCCGCTTGACAACGGCATGGTCGAAGGACACATGTCCCTTGACGACAAGCAGAAGCTGGAAAACATCGACCGGGGCTCCTCCGGAAAATGATCCCGAAGGTCTGCGCTCAGCGGGACAGGGAAGAATCTCTGTCCCGCTGAGGAATCAGGACGATTTTGAAACCGGAACCCGGCTTTCCGGTTTTGATGCGGAGAGAATCCGGGACTCCCGGACAGCATTGAACATAGAACAAAAAAATGCAGCGGTCCGCAATCCCGGGAGAGGCTGTCCGCACGGACGGAACTTCCCGGCATCGAAGCCGGAACATGCCGGAATTTCAGAATCCAGCAGAAACTCCGTTTTCCTCCCATGCCGTCCCCGTTCGCCTTTGCTCAATTCAGGCACTTTTCAATAAAACCGCAGATCAGGAGAATCAGAGGAAAAAAAATCCCGCACCGCTTTACTATTTTGCAAACAATGCTATGTTATCCCCCGGAACCTAACGGAGACAAAAACAGACATGCTTTCCATCATCAAAGACCGCCCGCTCGTTTTCTTCGACCTGGAAACCACGGGGACCAATCTCTCCATCGACCGGATCGTGGAGCTTTCCATCGTAAAACTGTTCCCCAACGGCGAACGGGAAGTCAAGACACGCCGCCTCAACCCGGAAATGCATATCCCGGAGGAATCCGCCGCCATCCACGGAATCCATGACGAGGACGTGAAGGACTGCCCCACCTTCCGCAACGTCTCCAAGAACCTCTTCATCTACCTTGAGGACTGCGACCTTGCCGGCTACAACATCATCAAGTTCGACATCCCGATGCTGACCAAGGAATTCTCCCAGGCCGGACTCCATTTCTCGCTCGAAAAACGCCGCGTGATCGACGCCTTCTATCTCTACTGCCGCATGGAGCCGCGCTCGCTTTCCGCAACCTACAGGCTGTTCTGCGGCAAGAAGCTCGAGGACGCCCACTCCGCCGAAGCCGATACGCTCGCAACCGTCGCCGTCTTCGAGGCCGAACTCGAAAAGTATTCCAGGATGCCGGAAGCCGACCAGCCCGAAGGCATTAAATTTGCCGCCGACCTCGACGTGATCCACGACCTCTGCAATCCGAAGATTCCGGATGCGATCGACCCGGAAGGCAAATTCCGCTGGAAGGAAAACGAACCCTGCGTGGCATTCGGCCGGAACTCCGGAGTCCCGCTGCGCAAGCTCGCGACCGACAATCCCGATTTCTTCAAATGGATCCTCCGCTCCGACTTTTCGCCGGCAGTGAAGGAGATCGCCTCGAACGCCCTGAAAGGGGTCTTCCCCGTCAAACCGAAATGACCGACAACTTCAAAAATCTTCTGAAACTTCTGGACGACGACTCCGACCAGCTGGCCGGCATCGCCATGGCGGAGCTTCTTTCCGCCGGCGATCCCCGGCTCGAACGCGTTCTGCGGACCCTGCAGGAATCCTCCAACCCGAAACTCCGCCGGAGAATCCACCAGCTGCAGTCGGCCATCATCCGCCGGAAAAAGCGGCTCCAGCTCGCCGACGCGCTCGGCAGCGGAAAGATCACGCTCTTCGACGCCGTGCTCCAGCTGCATCTGCTGTGGTTCGACAACGATACTCTTGAGGAAGTCTCCCAGCAGTGGAAGGACGTGATCCGGGAAGCGCACATGGCCGGCGATCCCCATTCGTTCAAACGCGCCCTGCTGTTCCTGGCCCATAAGATCACGGCCTGTTACGGCAGCGACCACGCGCTCAACGCAGACAGCCTGTGCATCGGCACCATTCTGGAAGATTCCGCTGCATCCGATTTCATGTACTGCATCCTCGGGCGCGAATTTGCCCTGAACTGGGGGTTCCGCTCGGATGTGATCACCGTGGGGCCGGACTTTGCGCTGCTTTCGGGAACGACCGTCCATGCGCCCTGCCGCATGTGGAAGGAATTTCCGCTGAGCGCCTGCGGGGAACGGCTCCGGGTCTGGACCGATTCCGAGCTCATCAGTCTGCTGGCCTCCTCGCTGTTCCTGAACGCGGTCGCCACGGACGGATTCCGTTACGTTCATACGCTCGGATGCTGCATTTCCGGGAAAAAGGACATCCGTTTTCTGCCATATCCCTACGGCGACAGAAAAATCTGATCCTTCCGGCTTGAAATCCGGCGAAAATGCGCTATATTACTCTTTTGTCAGTATAGAAAACAACCAATCTCAAGGAGATACCAAATGAGCAACGTTTGCGAAATTTGCGGAAAGAAAAAGGCCTGCGGGGGCAAGATCATCCGCAGAGGCCTTGCGAAAAAACAGGGCGGAATCGGCATGCACGTCGTCAAGGTTTCTCCCAGAACCTTCGAACCCAACATCCAGTCCGTCCGCGTTGTCGATGAAAACGGCGCGGTCGTCCGCAAGAAAGTCTGCGTCCAGTGCATCCGCTCCGGCAGAGTCAAAAAGCCCTGCTGAGTCCGCGGTTCCATTGACTTCAGATCGTATGGAAGGCCGCCCGTTTCATCCGGCGGCTTTCTTCATTTTAAAAGGAATCCTCCCATGATCTCCGAACTCAGAAAACAGCGCGTCGAACGCTTCCGCCAGACCGGACTCTACCTCGTCGTCGGAGCCGACTTCTGCTGCGGAAGAAGCGTCCTTGAAGTCCTTGAACAGGCCGCAAAGGCCGGCGTGAAGACCGCCCAGCTCCGCGAAAAGAATCTCAACGGACGCGACCTCACCAATCTGGCCTTCGAATTCCGGAAAAAATGCAGCGAACTCGGAGTCCTCATGATCATGAACGACCATGTGGACATCGCCCTGGCCTGCGGCGCGGACGGCGTGCATCTCGGACAGGAGGACATGCCGCTTGCGGCGGCGCGCTCCATCGCCCCCGACCTGATCCTCGGCCGCTCCACGCATTCCGTGGAACAGGCGCTGGAGGCCGAAGCGCAGGGCGCCGACTATGTGAATCTCGGACCCATTTTCCCCACGCACACAAAAACGACCCATGTCGCCCCGCTCGGACTCGAAATCATCCGCAGTGCAGGGCCGAAGCTTCACATTCCGTTCTCCGTGATGGGCGGAATCAAGGATCACAACATGCCGCAGCTGTTCGAGGCCGGAGCAAAGATCATCGCCATGGTGACGGAAATCACGCAGGCTCCGGACGTCGGCGCCAAGACGCGCGAACTCGAAGCCCTGTTTCCGAAGCATCAGCGGTAACCCGGTGTCCGCCCCATGTCGATCGACCTTCAGTACCTGCTGTTCCTCCAGAACCTCCGGGAAGCGTCCGGCGGAATCCTGGACGGATTTTTCGGCATTCTCACCAATCTGGCCGAAAACACCGTTTTCACCGCCGTCGCGGCGCTGTTTTTCTGGTGCCTCGACAAGAAGACCGGCGTACTGATCCTGCTTGCCGTCTCCTTCAACCGGCTGTTCGCGCAGATTCTGAAAATTTCATGCTGCGTCTACCGGCCCTGGCTCAGGAGCACGCTGCTGCACCCCGTGCCGTCGGCATTCAGAACCGCCACCGGATTTTCGTTCCCCAGCGGGCACTCTGTGACCGCCGCGGGGCTGTGGGGTGCGCTCGCGTTCCGTGCGAAAAGCAGACTTCTGAAAGTTCTGCTGGTCCTGCTGGTCCTGCTGATCTGTTTTTCCCGAAACTGGATCGGAGTCCATACGCCGCAGGACGTCCTGATCGGACTCGTCCTCGGGTTCGCCATCCTGACAGGGCTCCATTTCCTGCTGGAACGGATGGAGCGCCGTCCGGGAAGCGACGTTTATCTTCTTGCCGGCGGGCTCGCCTGCTGCGCGCTGCTGGTCCTCGTTGCAATGTACCGACAGATTCCGGTCCTGACGGACGCCCAGGGTCATCCGCTGATCGACCCGGCAAAGATCGTGCTGGACGGCTTCAATGATTCCGGATTCCCGGCCGGCGTGCTCCTTGGCTGGTTCATCGAACGGCGCTGGATTCATTTCGACCCGGCCGCAGGCTCGCGGACCGAAAAGGTGCTGCGCTATGTCTGCGGGACGGCGATTCTTTTTCTGCTGACCCATTTTTTGAGACAGTATCTTGGAAAAGGCGCGGCCGGCTGCTTTTTCGTCCCGATGGTTTCAGGACTTTTCATCACGGCGCTTTATCCGGCCGTCTGCAGGCATTTTCCCCGGCCCGCGCCCCGCGCGAAACCGGAGAAGCAGTGAACCTTCCGGCGGAAAGACTTCAGACGTTCTTTCCCATTTCATACGCTTCCTGAAACACGGGAAGGTTCTTCACGTCGCCCTTTGCCGCCGCATTGACTCCGTAAAGAATGCCTTTTTCATGAGCATCCTCCAGACAGTCCAGCGTAAAGCCGCGGATGGCCTCGACCGTCCGCTTCATGTGGGCCTTCTCGGAATCCCAGGCGGAAAGGATGTAGTAGAAGTCCTTGCCTGAAATTTCCTGATAATGCGGACAGCTCCGGTCGATCATGGTCTTGAGCTGGGCGGACATGGAATAGAAGTAAACGGGAGTCGCAAGCACGATCACATCGGCGGCGATCATCTTCTTCAGGATTTTTTCTTCGTCGTCCTTCTGAGAACACGGTTTTGTGCCGTTGGCGCATGCGCCGCAGCCCGTGCAATAGTGGATTTTCATGTCGGCGAGGAAAATCTTTTCGACGGAGTTTCCCGCCTCCTCCGCGCCTTTCATGAACTGGCCGCAGAGCAGTTCGGAGTTGCCGCCCCGACGGGGGCTGGAGGAAATTACAAGCACGTTTTTCATCTGGAATCCTTTCGATTCGACGGCGGAATGCCGCCTTCCGCTGTTTAAACTAGACGTTACAGCAGCTCTAAGTCAAGAAGAAAGGTAAAATATTGGCTCTTTTCTGCGTGATGACTGATTTTAATGCATTTCCAACGGGCTGTCCGCCACTGGAATCCCCGGCAGGAATCAAAGAGCCCTGCACCCTGCGCTTTTCTGTCGACACCTGTCGCCCATTGGGCAAATCTCCGTTTTCCCACTGGCCTCCCGAATCCCAGAAAAAGCAGTCAACGCTTCAAATATTTTACGGGAAGCTGCGGGAAAAACTGGAACGGCTCAGATTTCACAATCTGTATTTCGGACATCCCTTCGAGGAAAGTTCCGGCAGGGAACAGGCCCGCGCGCTGCCGTCCTCGAATGCCGCATTGGCCCGCCCCAGATGACGGTAATGCACAACGTCGATGTTCCGTCCGTAGTTTCCGTAGAAGGAAATCGTCTGCTTCAGTTCGGAATTATTCTGGACGGAATCAGCCAGAAGGACGGTCTGCGACGGGGAACCGGATCTTGTGAAATAATGGAGATCGCCCGCGACGCGGCGCATGCCGTATGCTTCGTTGCGGCTTGTTTTCTGGACCACGCGCCATGCCGGACATCGAATCACCGCAAGGTTTGAATCCGAAAGGAAACCGCCGTCGATCAGATCGCCGGTCCAGCGCTGGATTTCAATGGATTTGCAGTGGAAGGAATAGGAAACGAGAACCATGGAAACCTGCCGTATCTGTCCGGCGCAGACGATCCCGCGCGCTTTTTTCTGCGCACTCGAAAAAGCAGGCAGCAGCAGCCCGGCAAGAATGGCGATGACCGCAATCACGACCAGGAGTTCCACCAAAGTAAAATCGAATAAGCCAGAATCCGATGCCCCCGATTTTTCCCGTTTCATGACACCCTTCCTTCTCCCGGAACGCCCGGAACTTTTCCTGTTTATCTGCAAGATAACACTGGAATGTCATGGCACTGCGGCCGTTCTGTCAGAAAACGACAGGTCCGCGGCACAGCGGGAAAGCAAATCCGCCGTGATTTACTTTGTCTGCGCCGGAGCGGTCTTTTTCAGTTCGGCCAGAATGGCTTTCGCGCGTTCGCCGCAGCGGTTCTGAAAATCCATTTTCATACGGCGGTATTCCACGTTCAGCTTCTCGAGTTTTGAGGCGCTGTCGAGTTTTCCTGTCGTGGCGTCCGCAATCTGCTTGTTGACTTTTTCCGAGGCATCGCGCCATTCCTGGTCCGTCATCTTCGGAACCAGTTCGATGCGGCATTTTCTGCGGCGCTTCTTCATTGCGGCAAAGTCATAGACTTTGCGGTCGGTCGGATGGCAGCTGCAGGTGTAGCGCCAGCCCTGAAAGCGGTCGGCCTTCGGAGTGGTCGGGGACTTCAGAATATCCAGTTTCTGCCGGGCGTCCTGACCATCGGAAAGCGCCTTGACAAAGCTGTCGCAGATTTTCTGCGCATCCTGAATCTGGGTCTGGAGAGCCGCGGCCTTCTCCGAGAGTTCCGGGAACACGGTCTGTTTTTCTACGGGAAGGTTGTAGTTATTTGCAAGCGCGGCATATTCGGTCTTGAGTGCGGCGGGATCAGCCGCGGAGAGCCGCCCCGTTCCGGTCAGGAACAGCAGGGCGAGCGCGGCGGAAAACTTCAGGAGCGGATCTTTCTGGAAGCGGATGGACAAATTCATTGTTTACTCCCCGGAAAATTGCGTTCGTATGGATTGCTGAACAATCTAGCGCCGGTTTCCGGTTTTGTCAATCCGGAAGACGGAGAAAATGCAGAAAGTTCCGGATTTTCCCGGCTCCGTCCGGCAAATCAGGACGATCCCGTTCAGCGCTCCAGTTCGGCGATGTGGTCAAACATGACGCCGACGGCCTCCAGATGGGCGCGGACCTGTTTCTTGGTGCCGCACATGCAGAGCGACCCGGCATGACGGCCGTCGTCAGTCGCAATGTTCACGGACCCCAGCGAAAGGAATCCGTTGACCTGAAAATCGGTCATGGGGGCAATGAAGACTTCGGCGTCGCGGATCACCGTGAATCCGACCGTGCCGAGGATTTCCCGCAGCGGCGCGGCGGCCAGGATTCCGCCCACGTGGTACAGGAACGGATGGAGCACGGCGCAGAGCTCCAGAAATTCGCGCACCTCGCCGAATCCGTGGCGCACCAGTTCGATCTTGGAATTGAAGGCGCGCATGTAGGCAAAGAAGCGTTCCTGTTCGGTGTCGGCCTCAAGACGGAACAGTCCGGGGCGGATCGCGATCAGTTCCAGATCGCGGCGGCCGGACTTCTCGACCACGTCCACCGGCAGCATGAATTTCTGCGTGCGGAAAAACGGATGCGCGGAAAGTCCCCAGATCAGCATGGCCGGGAACGACGCGGAACCGCCCATCTTCTCCCTGAATTCGGCGTTCAGATAATCGCGGATGCGCATGACGGAGGAAAAATCGGCGTAAACCCGCGCGCGGAACAGGCCGTCGGAACAATAGATGAGCTCCGGGGCGGAAACCTGTTTCCGGAGCGGAGGGAACACGACCGGCCCGGCCGCGCCCCATTCGCGCTTGAGCTTGCCGAGAATTTCCTGCATGGGCGCGCCGTCGGTCGTGACGTGGTTGAACTGCCACCAGAGGTCGACTTCGCGCAGGTCACAGGAAAAGCGCGCCATGATGCAGATCATTCCCCAGCCGGGATGCCGGAACCGGGTCAGGCCGGGAGTCCGGTAGCGCCGCAGGAGATAATTTTCCGTGGATTCCTCCGGGAGTTCCTCGCAGTAGACGAACACGGCGGACATGATCCGTTCGATCAGGAGGCTCAGTTTGAAGCGCAGGATGAAGTCGAATCCGGCGTTGCGCGCGGTCCAGTCCCGCAGCGTGCGGCGGATGGCGCGCGCGCGGCGCGCGGCAGGCAGGAACTTGAGCGCGTTGTAGACTGTCATGATGTGGCGGAGGATGAAGTCGAACTGCTCCTCGGCCGCGCTGAGAAGCGGCGGATGCTTCGGGTCGAAGAACGGCGTAAGGGATTCGAGGCTGCCGTCGGAACCGACCCGCGCGACGACGATGTCGTAGAATCCGGGCTTGTCGCGGCGGCGGTCGATCAGGCGGTGCTCCTCCACGGACCAGTGGAGTTCGGGGTTGGCCTCCAGGAACAGGTAAAGGCGTTCCACCAGCAGGACTGCGGCGGAGCGCCGGTCCGCGGGAGGTTTTCCGCCGCAGAAATCCAGGCGGAACACGCCCAGAATGAATTTGGAATATTCGTTGCGGACGAAGATTCCCGCGACCTTGCGCCAGCCGTTGCGCGCGGCCTTCTGGGCGGGGGTGCGGATCAGCCGCAGGAACCGCAGGAGCACCAGCACGAAAAATGACTGAAGCCCCTGTCGGTCGAACAATCTCGACATTCGGAGTTTCAGTGTGGAGAACTGTTTCACGGAGGCGCCCCCGGCGTCAGGAAGAAAGCGGAACGTCTTTGCCGGTCAGAACTGAATGACAATGTTGTCGATCAGCCGGGTCTTTCCGAATCTTGCGGCAATGGCGAACATCACGGAACCTTCGGCTTTTTCCCTGGGTTCCAGGGTTTCGGAATCGACGGATTCGACGTAGTCGATCACGCCGCCCGCCTTTTCGATTCCGGAGCGGAGGGCCGCACGGAGTTTCGCGATGTCGCGTTCGCCCGCCGCCGCGGAATCGCGCAGGGCGAACAGCGAGCGGGAGATGGAAAGCGCGTTTTTGCGCTCCTCTGGCGAAAGATATTTGTTGCGGGAACTCTTTGCAAGGCCGTCGGATTCGCGGACGATCGGGGCCACGACGATTTTCACGGGAACGTTGAGGTCGCGCACCATGCGCTTGATCACGCGGGCCTGCTGGGCGTCCTTCTGTCCGAATACGGCGATGTCCGGAATCGTGGCGTTGAAGAGTTTCGTGACGACGGTCGCGACGCCGCGGAAATGGATCGGACGGGTCTTTCCGCAGAGGCCTTTGGAAAGTTTTTCCTCCGTGACCCATGTGGAGGAGTCCTTCGGATACATCTCGGAGGCCTCGGGCGCGAAGATGGCGTCCACATGCTTCGTTTCGAGGAG
>CAZHPP010000038.1:0-14635 GCA_964534535.1 uncultured Victivallales bacterium
GACTCAAAGAGCCCTGCACCCTGCGCAAAAATTCAATTTTTGCGCTCGTTTTTTTATCGACGCATGTCGACCAGGGGGCAACCCTCCGTTTTTTCCATGGACCCCCGAATCCCTGAAAAAACAGTCAACGTTTAGTATACAGCCTTAATTTCAGGAAAATCATGATTCCGCCGAAGACAGAAATGCAAAAAGTCCAGAGCTTGCACTTACCCGTGATGAAAAAGTGTATCAGCCCGTGACGGAAAGACGATACGCGCGCGGAGTATGTCCAGTACGAATGGTGAAACAACGGGAAAAATACATTGCATCGCAAAAGCCGCACTGTTCGGCCACTTCATAAATTTTCATGGACGAAGTGGACAGAAGCTCTTTCGCGCGGGCGATCCGCACGTTCATCAGATACTGCGCCGGAGTGACGCTGTAATATTTTTCCCACTCCCGGTAAAATGTCCGCGGAGTCATACTCTGGGCGCGAATCAGTTTTTCCAGTTCCACGGAATGCATATAGTTCAGATCAATGTGGTGCGCGATGCGAAAAATCCGTTCGTCCGGAATCGCTTCCGAAACGCCCCGTCCGACACTCCGGGAGGAAAGCATGGCTTCTCCGGCGAGTTCCACAGCCAGCAAGTCAATCCGGTCGGCGCGGCCCGGTTCCGACAGACGTTCCAGATCTTTTTTCAATCTCGCCATGGCTTCATCAAATCCGGGAGTCTGTTTGAAATAGCAATCCTCGAATCCGAGAGAATCGAAAAACTCCACCGCGTCGGGGGAGTAGCGAAAAAAAAGTTCCCGTCTGGCCGAACCGTGCAGAACATTTATAACGGTTCCGGGACGGACAATTCCCATATGTGCACATCGGGGGAATGCCCTGTGGACGATTCCGTCAACCACTGTAACCATTTCGCTTTCCTGTTTCAGAACAAAGGAAAGAAACAGATACTGTATGCGTTCGTTTCTGAGACAGTATGTGTTGCGTTCCCGATCCGCAACACTGAAGACTCTCAGGGGAAAGTTCAGATAACGCCTGACGTTTTCCAGATTGTATTCCATTCGTTTTCATCCGATCCGACGAGGACTCTCAAAGTCGCGGCTCGTCTTTTATACCGGGCGTTTCGGTGTTTCCGGTTTCTTCTGTCTCTTTTCCACAGCTTTTTGTCATTTTCCTCCATTCTCAAGATGGTCTTTCCGTGCTATAATATATGCGTGGAAGCGGAATTTTTCAAATTTCATCCGTGAAACGAATCCACAAGAAAAGTATCCGTCCGCGATGGAATCGCGGACTTTCGAATGACGGAGACGGTTCCGATTATGAAAAACATATTCTTTTCAAAAATGAAAAGGATAAGACATGGAGCATCGACGGAAAAAATGCAGTCAAGACAGCATGGCCCGGTCAATGTGCTGGAATTCGGCGCAAGAGGCGACGGAAAGACGGATGACACGGAAGCCATCCAGAACGCAATTGATCTTCTGGCGCTGCGCGGCGGAGGAAAACTTTTCTTTCCGTTCACACCGGACGGATACCGGATTGCGCGTCCGGCGTCCGAAACGGTAAACGGCCGACGCTCCAGAAGCCAGCTCGTTGTTCCCTATACACGGGAACTTCGTCCGAACATCGAATTCGAAGGCGAAATGCCTTGCAGACTGCTGTATTCGTACATGGTTCGCACGGATATGCCGGAAGCCGGAATATCGAAAACGGCTTTTCCGCTTCAGAATACAAATACCTTCCTGTTTTCCGACTGGGATGCTCCGGAGGAACACGATGCATCGATGCGTCCGTGGTCCATTCTCGGCGCTCTGGAGGGCGACTGCTTAGCGGGGCATTTCGGCGCGTCCCAGGTTTCGATCCGCAACCTGGAGTTCCGGGTAAAACTCAATCCCGAAAAAATGTATCCGGCGATGAGCGCGGTCAATCTGCAGAATGCCGCCAGAATCCATATCGAAAATTCCCAGTTCTGTCTTGACAGGAACATCGGGGATGGAGCACTCGGCCTTTCGCTTCAGAAGAATCCATGCCATACCGCGGGACTGATCGCGTCCGCCGATCAGAACGACGACAACTTCATCGGCAATTCGGCGGTTCAGGGATTCCGTTACGGCTTTGTATTCGGAGAACATGTCGTTGCGGACTATCTTTACGTGCATAACACGGAAGAGGGCATTGTCTTTCACGACAGTTCGCATCAGAGTCACATCCATCATGTCGTTGCGCAGCACAATCAGACGATTCTGAGCGCACCCGCAGGAACCCTCTTCGGGATGCCCTGTTCGGGACATCCGGCGTTTGTGCAGATCGACGGGATTGATTTCGAACCGGGCGGTCCCAAATATCTTCCGGCCGTGTCAAATATGAAATACGGTCTGCGCGATCCGGAGAACCGTCTTCGGGGCACGCTGCGCTATCACTGCGGCTGTCCGATCAATCTCCAATGGTTTCCGAAGGAGGGAGGCGCCGGATTCCGGTGCCTCCCGATGAATCCGTAAAGGTACCGCAACATTATTTTCAACTTGCAGAAGAAAGGAAAAAAATGAATCGTTCAAGGAAAAAAGCAGTGAAAGAGAATATGTGCAGAAACAACGGTGCCCGGAAGAAATTTTTCAGAAATTTTACACTCATGGAACTCCTGGTCGTGATAGCAATCATCGCAATTCTCGCCGCTATGCTGCTTCCAGCCATGAACCGGGCCCGCAGTACGGCCAAGCGGATCAGCTGTGTCAACCACATGCGTCAATTGCACACCGCATTTCTGAATTACGCCGACACCAACAACGACTATATTTTCCCAAATTTGTACGGCCGCAAATACTGGGGACATCACCTTTACCTTTCCGGTGTATTCGACTCCCTCGGCTGTAAGAACCTATATGGTTTCCAATCCTTCACCTGTCCAGCCCAGACGGAACCGCTGGCCAATCGACGGTGGCCGTTACTGGATAACGCAAGCAGTTATCATTTTGGAGTCAATGCGCATTTCAGCCGTACGTTTTCCGACACTTCCCAGCAAACGTTCTACAAGCTCGGAAAATTAAAGAACAGCAGTTCTATTTTCTGGATGGCCGACACTCGCGGTCAATATAAAATCGCTCTCGATTTTATGGTTTTCTACCTTCGCCACCAGGGTTACAGCAATCTGCTGTTTGCCGACGGTCATGTCAATCAGCAGAAAATCTTTCCAAGTAAGTACACCGCGGACTTCTGGTATTATAACCGATTTTAACCGTTAATCATCAAGACAGGATGCTTCTATGAACTGGAAAGCTTTTCTCATGGTACTGAGCCTTACAGCCGCGTTTTATCTCGCCGCCGAATTTACCATTCCCGCGACCTCGAAGGCTCCCAATATCGACGGACGTATTCAGCCCGGTGAGTGGCAGTCCGCCCTGTTGCTGAGCGGCGCCGGGCGGCAGCTGGACCATCGCCGGACTCAAGTATTTCTCTCCTGGGACAACAATTTTCTCTATCTGGCTATGCGTTCCGAACTGCCTCCCAGGGGAAAGCCGGTGACAGCCAAAAACGCGCTGGGTCCGATCATGGACGATTCACTGGAATTGTGGCTGGCGCCTCCGGAATCAAGCCGCAACGTGGAAAACGCCAGGTTCGGCCAATTTCAATTGATTGCCAACGCCGTCGGCGAGGTCTACCTGATGCACCACAACCCCGGTTATGGTCTTCCGGCCAAAACCTGGAAAGCCAACGTCAAAACCGCCAACTCCATCCATGACGGCGTCTGGGACTTGGAAATCGCCATCCCTGCCGCCTCACTGGGATTTCAACAGCTGACCGCAGGCGACTGGAAACTCCTGCCGGTCCGCAATTTCCGCAGTCGCCCCGGCATTCAGGCTCCATTCACCGCCGAAAACGGTTTTATGAATCCCAAAGCCTATGCCACCTTCAAACTGCGCCAGTCGGCTCCGGGAGTCCATCACGACTATTCCCGGTCAACCCCGCGCCTGCCCGGTACAATCGCGATCTTCAATCCAACTTCCAGCCCGGCTCTATTTACCGTTGATCTCCATGTCGGCGCTCAATCGTATTCCCATCGGCTCACCGTACCGGGCAATGGCCGGGGAACCGCCGACTTTTCTTCCGTCGTGCCGGCAGACCGGAACACTCCCCTTGTCTTCACCGTCAAAGATGCCAGGGGACAAGTCTTGTTCCAGCGCAATTTTCAATACACTCCGCCGCCGGCCCGAATCTGGTTCAATCCCGAGTCTTTCATTACCCTATCCCATAATTTTGTCAAAGGTCTGACCGAACTCGACCTGCCGGATTCCGGAATCAAAGTTGCAGCAAAAAAACAGCCCGCACTGGTATCGGGCCGTACCCAAAAACATCAAGCCGCCAGCTTTCAGCCGGGTGACGGTCTGGTTTATCAGGGCGGCAAATTGCCGATACCGGGAACGATCAGCATGTGGGTCAAATCGGATGGTCCAGTCAAGCAAGGTTATCGCCGTTACTTTGCCAGTACCTTCCGAAGTTCCGGTTATATCGGCATGCAGGAATTGGGCGGAACGGTTTGTCTCTTCGCCCATCAATTCAAAGGCGGCAACAAGAATCTGCTGGTCTACAAACCGATTCCCCGTGGTGAATGGAGCCATATCGCCGTCAATCTTTATCCGAATCGGATGGAATATTACCTCAACGGCATGAAACGCGGTGAAATTGAACTCGGATTTTCCATTAGCCCCGCCGCATTAGGCGACCTTGTGGTCGGGCAATCCGGCAGCAACGGTTTCACCATGGACGAACTTACCGTCTATAACCGGCCGCTCGAATCGACGGAAATCCAAGCACTGGCTCAGGGTGAATCGAAACTCTCCGGCACCATCGGCTGGTATCCCGCTCAAAACTGGCTGGTGCTTGACCTCGCCTGCAATCTGGAACAACTGAAAAGCAAGACACTGACACTGAAAGTCGCCAATGCCAAAAACCAATCGGTCTTTGAAACCGCCATTCTCCTCGAAAAAGGATATGCACTTCCAGACCGTCTGCAAGTCATCCATCAGAAAATAGCCCTTCAAAAGCGTCTACCGGACGGTCAATATTTTGCTTCGATCAGTCTGCCGAATGCCGAAAATCCACTGATGGAAAAAATGTTTTTGGTCAAGTCCTACCCATGGATGAATAATGAACTGGGCCGGCAAGAGCTGCTGCTGCCGCCGTTTACCCCGGTCAAGGTCAACGGGCAAACCCTTTCCTGCCTGCTGCGCGACTACCAGTTGTCCGGCAACGGACTTCCCGCTCAGGTTATTGCCGACCGGAAACCGATTCTGGCCGGACCGGTTCGGTTGCTGGTTGAAAAAAATGGTCAGGTCCATCCCCAACCCGCCGGTCAATTACAAATGACCCGCCAAAGCGACACCGCGGCGGATTATCAGGCCGAAAGCATCGGTCAGCTGTTAAAACTGCAAGTCAAAGGACATTTGGAATTTGACGGCTTGCTGAAACTCGACCTGATATTAAGCCCAATCGGCGATTCCCTCCCGGATCGGGTTTATCTGGATATTCCGGTCAAAAAAGAATTTGCCAAACTGTTTCATGCGGTCGGGGAACACATCCGCGCCAATCCGGCGGGATTCCCGCCCGCCGGTCAAGGAACCATTTGGAAAAGCCGTTCGATTCCCCAGATCAGCATCAGCAATTTCATCCCCTACCTGTGGCTGGGTGATGACGAGCGCGGTATTTCCTATGCCTCGGACTGGGATCGGGGCTGGGTCCATACCGAGCAGCGCGACGCCGTCGAACTCTTCCGCCATCCCAATGGCGACATCAGCATCCGCTTGAACCTGCTGAATGCTCCCGTCAAGCTCGAAAAAAATCATCTGATTACGATTGCCCTCATGGCCTCACCGGTCAAGCCGATGCCATCAGGCTGGCGCGGCTGGTCGGATGGCTTCGGATTCCAGGGAACCAAAGTTGCAAAATGCCTGATGAGCAATCCATACTGGGGTTCCTACACCACCTGGACCGGGCGTTACCCCGCATTCGAAGACTTCACCTACATCAAAAAGCTGATCGAAACCATGAACACAGGCGTCATCGACCAAAAATTCGTCGATTCCTGGCTCCAGCGCCTGAATCATGCCTCCAAAGAGGAAGTTCCATGGCTCAAAACAGCCGGTCAGTCGTTTGCCGTCCGCCATACCAACTCCGCGTTTAACATCATGAAAGGATTGTATCCGGTTCGGGAAAAAACGGTCCCTTATTTCTATACCTGTAACTGGACCGGAGCCTATGAACTCCCCGAATACCCGGTCTTTCAGGACGAATGGGGATCGCGGGTACACGTGTACCGCTCCTATGCCGACTATGCGCTGTATTACCTTGATAAAATGCTGGAATGCGGCATGAAGGGCATTTACAACGACAACACCTTCTTTGCGGCCAATTACAACTGGGCCACCGGCAACGCCTATATCGACGAACAGGGTACGGTCCATCCTTCCCTCGGACTCTGGCGCATTCGGGATTACCATAAGCGCCAGCTCACACTGATGGTTCAACGCGGCATGGAACCGTGGATTACCGTACACCATACCAACGCCAATATCCTGCCGACGCTCAGTTTTGCCACTAATACCATGGGGATGGAATGGAAATACGGTTCTCAGGATTTTCAGGAACGTTTCACGCCCGACTATATCCGCGCCGTCTGTCAGGGACGCCAGGGCGGCTTCTTCCCCACCGTACTCGACGGCATCATTGAGAAGGACCCCGCCAAGCGCACCTGGTGCACCCGGACCATGCTGGCGGTCCTGCTGCCTCATGAAGTTCGTCCCACTTGCCCGCGCCAATCCGACGCCGCACTATATCGGAAAATCCATGATCTGCTTTTCAATTTCGGCATTGACAAACCCGACTGCCAATATCACGCCTATTGGAATCCGGAAGTTCCGGTAAAACCGGCCGATCCCAATCTGCTGGTCAGCACCTACCGGCGCGGCAATCGACTGCTGCTGGTCTGCGGCAGCTTCACCGGCGACCACACCGCCAGACTCGCCGCCAAAGACAAGTTGAAGTCAGCCAGAAACGCGGAAACCGGTGAATCCCTCGCCATCCGGGACAACACAATCATTTTTCCCATGAAAAAACATGATTTTGCCCTGATCGAAGCCAAATTGGAATAAGCCTGAGGTCAGCACGACTTTATGGAACATTTCAGTGAGAATGTTCCATAAAGTCGTTTTTTTATTCCTTTGGGTTAATCCCTCGCCCCTTGGGGCGGGGTAATTCATTCTGTTAAATATTTTTCTTCCGGAAAGCCGAAAAAAAAGTGGATTTTTTATGAAAATATGATATAGTACGCGGATTTACCCCCTCAACAACAAGAACATACAACAACATGGGAGAAAGCACCATGAAAGAAGAACTTCCCATTGCAACACAGATTGCAATACTGGCGATCCAGCTGGGAGTGATTATCTTTGCCGCAAAATTCTGCGGAAAACTGGCGCAGAAGATCAAGATCCCGCCGGTCCTGGGAGAACTGGTGGCCGGCATCATCGTGGGGCCGTACCTTCTCGGCGGAATCGGACTCGGGATCCACGGGTTCGAAGGCGGGCTGTTCTCGACCCCCGGCTCCGGCGCGCTTCCGGTCACGACCCTGCTTTACGGGCTGGCCACGCTGGGCTCGATCATCCTGCTCTTCATGTCCGGTCTGGAAACGGACCTGCGGATGTTCTTCCGCTACTCGGTGGCCGGAACGCTGGTCGGACTGGGCGGCGTGATCTTCTCCTTCCTCTTCGGCGAAGTGCTGGGAATCGTTTCCCTCCACGCCGGGCCGATGGATCCGCGGTGTCTGTTCCTGGGCATCCTCTCCACGGCAACCTCGGTCGGAATCACGGCGCGAATCCTTTCTGAAAAGAAGAGCATCGACTCTCCGGAAGGCACGACAATCCTCGCGGCCGCCGTGATCGACGACGTGCTCGGAATCATCTGCCTTGCGATCGTCATGGGAATCGTGGGCGTTTCGACGGCCGGAAAGAGCGGTTCCGTCAACTGGATCCACATCGGAGAGATCGCGGTCAAGAGCTTCGGAATCTGGCTCGCGGTGACGGCGATCGGGCTCGTGCTCGCCCGGCATATCGCACGGTTCCTCAAGTCGGCCGGTTCGTTCGCCATGCTCGCGCTCGCGCTTGCGCTGCTGCTCGCGGGATTCTTCGAGGAAGTCGGACTCGCCATGATCGTCGGCGCCTACGTCATGGGACTCTGCCTTTCCAAGACCGACATTGCGTTTTCGATCCAGCGCCAGCTGCGCGGGATCTATGACTTCCTGGTGCCCGTGTTCTTCGTGGTCATGGGCATGCTGGTGGACGTCCGCGTGATGGGGAACTGGGATGTCCTCAAGTTCGGGCTGATCTTCAGTCTGCTGGCCGTTCTGGCCAAGATCATCGGATGCGCGCTCCCGGCATTCTTCATGAACTTCAACTTCCTGGGCTCCCTGCGGATCGGCACCGGCATGATCCCCCGAGGCGAAGTCGCTCTGATCATCGCCGGAATCGGCGCCACCACCATGATGACCCTCAACGGGCAGCGGGTACCCATCATTGACTCGAAACTCTTCGGCGTGGCGATCATCATGACGCTCATCACCACGATCGTTGCGCCGCCGCTTCTGGCGGTCATGCTGGCCATCAAGGGCAGCGGCGTCCGGAAGCAGGTCGCCGACGCGGGGACTTTCCACACCGTCTACGAATTCAATTCCGAAGTCGTGCGCGACTTCGTGCTCCGTTCCTTCATCGAGAATATCCGCCACGACGGATTCCTTCATTCGGAACTCGACAAGACCGGCGGGATCACCCATTTCCGCCGCGAGGCGGACACCTTCACGATGACCGTGTCCGCAGGCGGACTCAACTTCGAATCCGCCTCCAAGGATATCCCGCTCATCAAGACCTGCATGTATGAAACGTTCGTGGAAATTCACGACAATCTGGCCAAGCTCAAACTTCTGTCGCTTCCCGGCGCGCTGGATGCGGCCGTGGCTCCCGGCGCGAACGCCGACGCCAATGCCGCCGCTCTCGCCCGGCAGGCCGCGTTCGAGGTCGATCCCGCCAAGATCATTCCGCCCGAATGCGTGGTCACCGAACTGAAGGGCTCCACCAGCTCCGAAGCCATTGCCGAACTGATCGGCACGCTCGGCAAGGCCGGAAAGCTCATCAATGCGAACCTCTGTCTGCGCGACCTCATGGACCGCGAGTCCGTCGCCTCCACCTGCATTTCCGGCGGAATCGCGCTGCCTCATGCAAAGACCGACGGCGTAAACGACCTGGTCGCCGCGGTCGGTGTGAGCCGCAGCGGATGCTCCGACCCCTACGCCCTTTCCAAGGAACCTGTCCGGATTTACATCCTGACGCTCTGCCCGAAGCAGATCCCGCAGCCGTATCTCCGGTTCGTGGCGCTGATCGCCTCCCTGCTGATGGACAAGGCGACGGTTCAGGCGATTCTGGACGCAAAGACGCCCGAAGAGCTCCGTTCGATCTTCCTCCGCAAAAAGGGAAAGACCGCATAAGCTTCCGTTCCATTCGCGAATCCGGAAGGCCGCCGTGTCCATACGGCGGCCTTCTTTTTTTACTTTCCCGCCATCGGCTGTTTGCTTTTTCATAAGGCAACACTATATTAACCCCACCCCCATAAACAGGAGGACTTCCATGAAAAAGCTGATTGCCGCACTGATTCTCCCGCTGGCATGCACACTCTTTGCCGCCTCTCCGTTCCAATGGAAATGGCAGAACTCCGGCGATGAACTCAAATTGACCCTGTCCGCGCCGGCGGACACGCATGTCTATTCCAGTTCCCTGAAGATCGAAGCCGGCAAACTCAAACCGGTCCGGTCCCCGAAGCCGCTCCAGGCCGACGACCCGGTCACGGGAACGAAGATTCCCGTCTTCCGCGGCGGCGATTCCTGGTTCTTCAAACCCGCGAAAGCCGATTTTCCGCTCCGGGTCAGAATCGAATTCCAGGGCTGTTCCGGAGAAACCTGCTATCTTCCGGAAACCGTTTCCGCAGAAATACCTTCTTCTTCCGGCTCCGGCCTCCTTGCCGCGGAAAAGACTGCCGCGGGATCTTCCGCCGGAACCGTTTCCGCCCTGCCGGAATTCAGAATTCTCCGCTCCGCCGGCGGCTACATGAACCAGGCCGACTTCCTCGCATTCCTGAACGGAAAGAAGAATGCGTCGCTGTTCGACTTTGCGGGACGCGGCGCATTTGCAATCCTTCTGCTGACCCTTCTCGGCGGAATTCTCCTGAACCTGACTCCGTGCATTCTGCCGATGATCCCGATCAATCTGGCGATCATCGGAGCGGACGACCCGTCCAAGAAAGGTTCGGCGGTCATGCGCGGAGCAGTCTATGCTTCCGGCATGGCGCTGGCCTACGGCGGAGTCGGGCTGGCGGCCGTGCTGTTCGGTGCGGCGTTCGGGACTCTGGCGTCGCGGTGGTATTTCAATCTCGGAGCGGCTGTGGTATTCCTGGGGCTGGGCCTCGCCATGTTCGACGTGTTCAGCATCGACCTGACGCGGTTCGGCGCCTCGGTCAAGGCTCCTTCGGGCGCAAAGCTGTGGGGAGTGTTCCTGCTGGGCGTGCTTGCGGCGCTGCTGGCGGGCGCGTGCGTAGCGCCCGTGGTGCTCGCCGTGCTGCTCCAGTCGGCGGAAATGTATTCCTCCGGGAACTGGTTCGGACTGGGACTTCCGTTCGTGCTGGGGATCGGCATGGGGCTGCCGTGGCCGATTCTGGCGGCCGGACTCGCAAAGATCCCGCGCCCGGGAAAATGGATGATGCACGTGAAGCATGCGTTCGGAGTGCTGATCCTGCTGATCGGAATTTATTACGGCTGGCTCGGGACGGAGCTTCTGATGTCGAAGGGCGGAAGCGTGGTCAAGGGCGGAGGAGAAGCGGAACTTGCCGCCGCGTTCCGGAAGGCCCGTCAGGAAAAGAAGCCTGTCTTCATCGATTTCCGAGCGGACTGGTGCAAGAACTGTCTGGCCATGGAAAAGACGACCCTGCCTTCCGAGGAAGTGCGGAAAGCCCTGAATTCCGGATTCGTCCCGGTGGTTTTCGACGCCACGGAGATGTCGCGTCCGGAAGTGAAGCGCGTGATGGAGGCCTTCCATGTGAACGGTCTTCCCGGCTATGTGATTGCGGAACCGGGAAAATGACGGGTCCGGACTGATTTTTTCTTCCGGGATCTTTCATTTTGCCGGGTTTCCGCCATTTTTCCGCAAAAAAGTTGAAAAAAGTTGAGAAAAGGACTTTTTTTTTCGGAAAAGTGTACTATTGTGTCAAAGAACACGGAAACAGACAGACAATCGGAAAAGCGGTGTGCCCATTCTGCCGGACCCGGGAAGAATTGTTCCGGGAAGGCGGAGAACGGCAGCCGGTCTTGCGGCTGTTCGTCCGTTCCTGTGATGATATAGTCGTTTTACACAAAAGAACCGCTGCGGTGAAATCCGCGGCGGAGAACTACGGAGAAAGAGGTTTGCGGCGCAGTCGCCGGAAATCGGAGTCCATATTCAATGACCTGCATTCGAAATAAAGATTCGTTCCGTGACGGATTCCCCGTGGAGTCCGGGGCGGGGCATTGTCTTCAGGCAAATCATCGAAGATCGATCCGGTTCCGTTGATCCGCCGGGGCCTCCCGGTGACCATAAATGCTCGAAAGCGGAAACAAGGGAAACAGCCGTCCGGAAACGGACGGGGGAGTTTTCTGCCGTTCCGCCGGAGCATCGGAACAACCCTCCGCGGCAGACTCCGCCGCCATGCGCAAGAAGCTTCTGCGCGCGGAATTTCTCGGAAAGCGCAAATCGCTTTCCGCGGAAGAGCGCACGGCGGCAGACCGCGCAATCCGCACCCAAATCGAAGGACTGGAAGAATTCGCGAACGCGTCCGTTGTGGCGGGATATGCCACCGACGGCACGGAACCGGATGTTCTTCCGCTGCTGCGGAGCGCACTTCGGCGCGGCGCAAAGGCATGTCTTCCGAAATGGAACGGCAAAGAATACGTAATGTCTCTGGTCGATGACCGGGACATTGACGGGCTCGCCCCCGGCAAATGGGGGCTTCCGGAGCCTGAGACGACTGTAGAGCTCGTTCTCGAAACGGCGGAACCCGGCATTCTGATTCTGACTCCCGGCGTGGCATTCGATTCCTCGTTTGCGCGTCTCGGGCGCGGAGGGGGAATTTATGACCGGTTTCTGCAAAAAAGCAGAGGGCGCGCAACGGCGCTGGGCGTCTTCTACGAATGCCAGTTGTGTCCGGAACTTCCCGCGATGCGGCACGATCAGAAGCTCGACATCGTCGTGACGGAACGCATGGTGAGACGGCGCCGATAACAAAACAGCCGGATTTGCGTTTCCGGCGGTATAATTCAGGAGAATTTGAAATGGAATGGATCGGTATTATCGCGGCCGCCGCAGCAGGCTGTGCCGCAGGGTATGTAATCGACCTGATCAGAGTCAGGGCGTCCGGCGCCAAGAATCTCGCCGGCGCCGAGAAAATCAGACAGGACGCCCGCCGCGACGCGGAGCAGTTCATGCGCGAGGCCAGGGTTTCCGCCAAGGCCGAACTCGTCAAGATGAAGGAAAATTTCGAAGATGAAATCCGCGACCGCCGCCGCGAACAGCAGGCCGCCGAAAAACGCATCACGGTCCGAGAGGAAAGCCTCCAGCGCAAGGAAGATTCCATCGACCTGAAAATTAAAAACATCGAACACAAGGAACACGACCTCGACGACGCCAAGCAGCGCCTCGCCGGCAAGGAAGACGAACTCAAACAGATGGTCGCCCGCGAAGTCTCCGAACTCGAGCGGGTCGCCGGAATGGACCGCGAAACCGCCAAGTCCATGCTCCTCGACAAACTGAAAGGCGAAGTCGAAAGCGAATCCGGAAACCTCATCCGCAACATCCTCGACGACGCCAAGCAGCGCGCCGAACGCGAATCCCAGAAGCTCATGGTCGAAGCCATCCAACGCTATGCCGGCGACTGCACCTACGAGCGCACCACCACCACAATCCCGCTCCCCAACGACGAAATGAAGGGCCGCATCATCGGCCGCGAAGGCCGCAACATCCGCGCCCTCGAAGCCGCCACCGGAGTCAACATCCTGATCGACGACACCCCCGAGGCCGTTGTCATCTCCTGCTTCGACCCCATCCGCAAGGAAACCGCCCGCCGCATGCTCGAAAAGCTCATCCAGGACGGCCGGATCCACCCCACCCGCATTGAGGAAATGGTCAAAAAAATCCGCAAGGAAATCGACGACGAACTTTACGAATACGGCGAGCGCGCCGTGCTCGATGCCGCCGTCCAGGGCGTCCCGAAGGCCCTGCTTTCCGTGCTCGGAAGACTGCACTTCCGCTTCAGCTTCTCCCAGAACGTGCTGAAGCACTCCATTGAGACCGCCGCATTCATGGGCGCCATCGCCGCCGAACTCGGACTCGACGAACAGCGCGCCAGAAGAATCGGACTCTTCCACGACATCGGCAAGGCCGTCGACCACGAGGTCGAAGGCTCCCACGCCGCCATCGGCGCCGATATCCTCCGCAAATACAACGAAAACCGCGATGTCATCAACGCCGTGGCCGCCCACCACAACGAGGTCGAGCCCCAGAGCGTCTACGCCGTGCTCATCAACGCATGCGACGCCCTCAGCGCATCCCGCCCCGGCGCCCGCAGCGAAACCACCGAACTCTATCTCAAGCGCCTCGAACAGCTCGAAACGATCGCGCACGACTTCCCGGGCGTGGAATCGTGCTATGCGTTGCAGGCCGGCCGCGAAGTCCGGGTGATCGTGGCGCCCGAGAAGATCACCGAAGGCGAAGCGCAGATGCTGGCGCGCGACATCTGCCAGCGAATTGAAAAGGAAATGAATTATCCCGGCCAGATCAAGGTCACGATCATTCGTGAAACGCGCTCGGTCGAATATGCCAAATAGATGGTCGGAAAATACGCAAATCCTATCAAAATAAAGCGGGATGGAATCATGTCTTGGGAAGGTGTGAAGCCGTCACGCCGCATTCGCCTCGAAGTGGATGCGGCGCGTTTGCAGCATAATTTCGCCGCGGTCCGGCAACGGGTCGGCGACTGTTTGATTCTGACGGTGCTGAAGTCCGACGCCTACGGCGTGGGCGCCAAGTTCATGGCGGCGCTGGCGGTGCGTTCGGGAGCCGGGCGCATCGGCGTGGCCGACCTTGAAGAGGCGCTGGAGCTGGAGCAATTCGGGCTGCCGGTTCAGGTGCTCGGCGTGCTGATGCCGGATGAGGTGCCGGTGGCGGTCGCGCACGATCTGGTCTGCCCGGTCAACGGTCTGGCGATGGCGCGGACGCTGAGTCGCGAGGCGTTGCGTCAGGGCAAAACGGTCCGGGGCCATGTCATCATCGATACCGGCATGGGCCGGTTCGGGCTCCGTCCGTCGGATGGGGCCGCGGCCGCGGAAATCCGGGCGATCAAGGCGTTGCCGGGATTGAATGTGGAAGGCGTTTATTCGCATTTCCCGATGGCGGGCATTCCGGGCGAGCCCGCCACCTTGCGGCAGATTGCGGAATTCCGCGACCTGCTGGCGGTTCTGGAACAGGAAGGCATTGCCTTCGCCTATCGGCATTTCGCGGCCAGCGACGGGATCACCTGTCAGGAGGA
>CAZHPP010000039.1:0-14439 GCA_964534535.1 uncultured Victivallales bacterium
CGGCATAATAACTGAACTCTCTTTCCAAGTCAGTGCCATTTTGGCAGTCTTGTCGCATTGCTCAATGCCGCACGATCTTCGGTAAAATTACCTTCCCCATCCACGGTATTCGCCATATTCCGCAGATAAACGGCGGCAAGTTCATCGTCTTTTTCCCAGATTCCGGAAGCTCCGGCGAGCTTGTTGAGTCGTGTCCCGTAAGTCCCGGGTGCGGGAAAAAAGATTCCCGGCGTATCGCGTCGGATGAAATTTTCCGCATCGCCGAGGCACGCCGCCTGGCGGCGCGCCTTGTCGAGCAGCCGGATCAAGTCGCCGAACTGGTCGCGGTAGGCTCCCGAAGTCGTGAGAAGCACATCAATTCGAGGATGTCCCAGGCGGGCGCCGGGAACTGGGAGAATGCCTGAGGCGCGACCGTTTTTGTCATATTGAATCGTCATTCCCATCAGCGCAAGAGCCATAGCCTCGTTAACGCCGTCCGTTCGGATACTCTCGCCGGCCCAAAGGACAATCGCGACGGAACGGGGAAAATGTCCAAACTTTTCCCGCTCCCGCTCCAGAAGTTCACCTGCAAGTTTCGCACCGGTTTTCATGGCGTCCGGCGTGGGGACTTTCGCCGGATCGAAGGAATAAAAATTGCGTCCGACCGGCAGAGAATCGGAACGGCGCAGGGGATCGCCGGAGGGTCCCGGCTCGATAAATCCACCGTCCAGCGCGTGAAGCAGAGCACGGAGTTCATCTCGTCCGGCATTGCGCAGGTGGAACGCCGCGGTTGCCCGCTCCCGAGCAGGCAGTTGATCGGTCATCAGCCGGATTTCCGTTTCCGACGGCGATTCCCCGAATGTGTGGAGCCCGAAGGGTGTCGGCACGCTGCAATTTTCCACATACTCCTCTACCCGATGTTCCCATCCCGGGGATTTCAAATCCAGACGTTCCGCCAGGCCGGATTTTTCCGCGGATTCCCGGAGTGCGTTCAAACGGTTTGGCCGCACGGCCGGATCGGCGGTCTGGCAGTCTGAAAGCAGCCGTCTCAGTTCCGTCAGAAACGTGGTGTTCCCTGAAACTTTCAGAAACGGCGTCAAATGGTCAATCATGACCGCCTGAGCGCGTCGTTTTGCTACAATTCCTTCGCCGATGCCATCAGAAATGTAAGGATAGATTTCGGGAATATTTCCGCGAATCACAGTTGGCGCATCCGCGAAACTCAACCCGAGCTGCTTGCCCGGCAGCCATTCGCTGGAGCCATGGCGTCCCAGGTGAATCATGGCATCCGCCTGAAAATCATATTGAAGCCAGAGATAAACCGCAAGATACTGATGCGGAGGAGGAAGCGTTGCGGAATGAACCAATTTCTGCGGATCATCGAGCCAGCCGCGCATGGGTTCCGGCAGGATCGTCAGATTTCCGCGCCGGAGCATGGGAAGAATGAAATTGCGTCCGGAACGCATCATCTTTGCCTTGTCGGGATCGCCCCACTCGGAAATCACGGACTGCTGAAGTCTTTCCGGAAGCTGTGAAAACCATTTTTTATATTGGACAACGGGCAGCCGGACGACATCCCCGCGGACAAGCAGTTCGTCCAGTTCTCCGGGGGCCCACGAACCGACGTTCCGGGCACTTTTCAGAAGCTCTTTGGTCAGTCCGGCCTCATCAAGCTTTTCCAATCCTCCGGTCTGATATCCGGCGGCGGCGAGAGCACCTGTGATGCGCACCAGACTGCGGGGCACATTCAGATAACTTGCGCCGATATTCTGTTTGCCGCCCGCGCCGTTGTAAATAAAAACGGCAATGCGTTTGTCCCGGTTGGCTTTCCGGCGCAACCCGATCCATTTTTTCATGCGCGACACGGTATTGCGAATCTGCTCCGGAAAGGGCTCGGAAATCTGCACGCCGCGTCCGGCGGAATCTTTTGCGATGCGGCTTCCGAACAGAAGCGACGGTTCAATCATTCCGGATGTCTCCGGAGCAATGAAGCTGAATGCCACGGAAAAATCATTCATCCCGCGAGTTGACGCTTCCCATTCCGGCGTAGTTTGACGGTAGAGCCTCAGCGCATTGAAGATTGGCATATCCAAATCTTTGACCGCCAGCCGGAGCGGTTCGCCGAGCCCGGCCTTGAATTTGAAAGAAAGTGCCAGAACCGCATCCACTTGTGTCTTTCCAGATGAATCCAGCAGCAGTTTGCGAATAACCTGAACCTCATCGCCATAAACCAGAACAGCGTTGACGCCCTGCCGCTCGCATTCGTCCGTAACGTGCCGGAAAAGTTTCAGTTCGTTTCTGTTGATGCTTGCCGAATGAACGGCGAAAGCGACAAGACCTCCGTCAGGCAAAAAATGCCCGTGGGTTTTCGCCCATGTTCTGTATTCCGGAATGGAAGAAAATATTTTCTCCGACGCCGGATGAGTCAGTCCGATTTCCGGCAGGGTGAGCGGAGGCGCAAACTTTACGGTTGAATCCAGTTCTCTGTTGACAATCCAATAGACCATATTCCGGAAATTTTCAGGACGGCGGTTTTCCCGATAGACCATCATCTCCGGAGGTTCCAGAGCCGGAATTCCTTTTTTCAGCAGACGGGAGGAAAGGGCATAGAGCTTCGTACGTTTGTAATCGACATCTTGCTCTGCAATTTGACGAAGCTCTTTGCCGCGCGCACTCAGGATCAGAATGTCCGCACGGCGGACGTTGTTCAGAATCACAGTCCAGTCGTCCACAGAGACGCAATGGTATTCAAAAGAAATCCCCTCGGGCAGACGCAAATTTCGGAACGCCTCGGCGAACAGATCGGAATCGGAGGCGGGACCGAGGAAAACCACAGTGGACGCCTGTAATGTCAAAAACGAGCCGAACAGGAGGAGTGTGCAGAGGATGGACCGCATGGCTTATTATTCCTCCGGCACATAAATCATGGAACCGTCCTCCAGCTGATAAGCGGTTCCCAGGCGCGTCCCTTTTCCTGCGGCTTCCTCGCGGGTCATTTTCACCGCTTGAATTCTGCGTCCTTTTTTTTCAATTACGGTCATTTCACCTTGGGGGCTTTTTTTGATAATGGTGAGATTGGAATTCTGGGAAAAGATGTCCCTGGCATCGAAAACTGTCAGCAGTGCCAGCAAAAGCGCTGAGATAAATACAGCCGCCGTATCGAAAAGATTGACGACCCCGCTCATGGGGTCGCCGCCATCGGAATCCGGAATAAAATCCCGACTGTCACGCATGAATTTCATGATACATCCTTTCGGTCAGATACTCCATTTCCCGGGTGTCGTTTTCCGCAAAACGATACCGGATCGTGTAAATCAGATAGGCTAAACTGCCGATGAGCAAACCAACCACGGTTGTTGTGTATGCCACAACCAGTTCGGAGGTCATAACGGAAAGATCTCCCTGTCCCAGACTTGCCAGAGCCGTTCCCATCGGAACCAGTGTCCCGATCAACCCCAGCGCGGGACCGATCCGGACCGCAATGCGGAACCTATCCAGTTTTGCATTGCGGGCCTGAATGCTTTTTCTCAGCAAATTCTGGATGTCTGCTTCCGTCGAGTGTGCCTCCAGAAGAGTCTGCAGGGAAGCATGATAACAGACCAGCGGCGAGGATTCTTCGCCCGCAGCGAGTCTTTTCCGGCGAATCCAGTCTGCAAGCAATCGGCCGCACTCGAAGAAAATCCAGATGGAGAGTCCGGCGAGCAGCAGCAGTACAGGGTAGAGTACGCAGCTTGACAACATGAAAATAAAAGTTTTGATTCCGGCAAAAATATCCATGGTTCAACGTCCTTTCCGAGATAAAAAGTTCAAGAGGAACCCGGTGATGAACGCGGTTCCGGTCAATAAAAGCACGGAGATCATTTCCCATGAGAAATCGAACGCGGTGCGGTTGCTTTCCGCGACCGCGAACAACTTCCCGATATTCTGGAATTGAGGAGCGATCAACAGGATCAGAATGAAATACAGTGCGATCAGAATCATCATGCGCCCGGTCAGCTCAAGAGGGCGAATTCTGAAAACGCTGCCCAGTCCCCACAGCAAGAACAGAAACAGAAGGTTTACAAAAAAGAAGAATGCCGGAACCAGCCAGCAGAAGCGTTCCGCTGTTTCCGGAATCAGCATGCGGGCAAACGCGCAGACCAGAAAAATAGCCGATGCACAAACCGGACACGGAACGGCAAGCAGCAGCCATGCTTTCTTTTCTGTTTTGTCCAGCGCTTCTCCATCCCGGCGGCATAACAGTTTGATTCCCCAGATTATCAGCCCGATGCAGAGCAGCAAATGCAGCGCGGTTCCCGTTTTGAGGAAATCAATGGAATTTTCCGCAAGTCGGAAAAGATCAAAATGTTTCAATATCCGGAATGACGCGAAAAACAGAATTCCGTACACGCACCATGTTCCCGCCAAGAACAAAACGCTGCGAATTTTGCTTTCCGAAATTGAAAAGAAGTAATATTCACCCACCGCAGTCTTGAAAGAAAAAATTCCCAAAGCCAGGGATAGCCCAAGCATTATTCCGATTGTTTCCGCTGAAAACATAGGGCTCCTTATTACGTTTTGTAATTTCGTAATAATATACCGTCTTCCGCTCCTAAAAACAAGCGGCGTTTTCATTATCTTCTGATTTTATGGAGACTTTCGCCGTTCAATCTTATTTAAATTCTGAGTTCGGCAGATTTGCAGGTCCTTCCATCATGTATTGTTGAGACCCGCTCTGGGCAGAAATGCCAAAATGCGGCATTGGACGGCGGAAGCGGTTCTGTTCGCTCTGGAGCCGATCCCCGTCTGTGCTCCGAAACTGAGAATCCGCGGAGGCCGACGGCATCGGCTGCAGCCGATGCCGTCTCCGGATTGTATTCCGAAGGTGAAATCGAACGATGATGGAACTGGCCGCCGCCCCGGCCCGGAAAGCACTGAGCCCGTCAGGCGAGCTGGGCCGTATAGCCGTAAATGCCGCTCTGCGCCGTATCCGAAATCTGGACCGAAACGCGCCATTCGGTGCAGTTCGCCACGGAAACGTTCCCGAGATTCCACGTCCCCGCGGATTCCTTGACGGTTTCGGACTCCTCCCAGCCGGACCCGAAGTTCTTCCACACCTTCACGGTCAGGGTGCCGGAAGCCCCGGCAATGCTCCAGCCTTCCAGCGAGGAGGCGTTCGTCAGGGTGAAGTAGTCGATCGCGTCGGTGTAGGTGAGGATGTCGCCGTACTGGGTCTTGTTGGAAAGCCAGCCGTTCGCGCCGCTCGAAAGCACGGATTCCGATTCGAGGGAGTTGTCCGCGTTTTCCGTCTTGAGGTCCGTGAACGCGGAGGCGATCCCGATCGCGCCGATGTCGTAGACCCGGGAGTTCTTCCCGAGGCTGATCTTTGCGGTGCTCTGGAGTTCCGTGACGCCTTCGGTGGAAAGTTCGGCCGAGCTGCTTTTGCCGAGCTTGAGGGCCTCGACGTTCCTGAAGTTTCCGCAGACCCGCAGCTGGGAGTTGTCCCCGAGCGAGATCGTGTCCCTGCCGTCCCCGAGGTCGAGATCGTCGGAGACCGTGACCTTTGCGAACTTTCCGCCGGTGACCGAATCGTTCCCCGTAGTCCCTGCGACCGAGCCGTCGATCAGAATCTGGGAAAGGGTGATCGCATCCCTTCCGGAACCGGCGCGCAGCTGGTAAATATTGGAAGCGTTCCCCGTGATCCTGATCGTTGCCGCGGTGCCGGCGCGGATGGAAATCCGTCCGGCCGCGGCGGAGGAGCTCACACCGCTCCGCAGTTCCAGCGAGGTGTAATTCCCGGTCGTGATGACGCTCGACCCGTCATTCGTCACATAGGCTCCCTTGACGACGGCGGATGTGAATTTTTTCGCCGTTCCGGAGCGCATGTTCAGGTTCGTCACCCCGGTGACGGAGCCGTCCGCAGTGAAGGACGAACCGGAATACACGTTGACGGTGTTCCTTCCGGCCAGAAGGTCGAGCGAGTCGGTGATTTCCAGCACGGAGCCGTTGGAAAGGGAAATCGTGTCGTTTCCTGCGGTTCCGGTGTATTTGTCGAACTTGGCGGAGGTGGTTCCCATGACCTTGCCGCCCGTCGCGTCGCGGTAATAGTTGCTGGAGGAGAGGCTGAGAACCCCGATGTTGGAGACGGATCCGGCCGAGATCGTGGAATCGTGGCCCACGTTGATGCGGTTGGAGCCGCCCTGCATGTCGATCGTGCCCGCGGTCATGGAGCAGAGCGAACTCAGGGTCCAGGTATCGTTTCCGGTGGAGCCCCAGGCCGTCCCGGTCACGGAAAGCGAGGTTTCCGCAAGGATTTTCGTGCCGCTGTTCTTGGTGACGACGAGTCCGGAAGACATGGAAAGCACATGGATGTATGCGGTGTTCCCGACGGTCAGCGTGGACCCGCGGCCGATGCGGACCGCGGCCCTTCCGGATGTTTCCAGGAAGAGCGAGTTCCCCACGGAGACCGATGCGCAGTTGCCCAGCACGAACGAATTGGTGCCGCTGATTCCGGCATAGTTGTCTTCGATCACGGCGGTGGTCCAGCCCTGGACCCGGAGATTGGATGCGTTGCGGTAGGTCCTGCCGGAGGACGCCGTGAAATAACGGATGTCGGTCAGTGTGGAGGCCTCGAAGTAGGCGTTCCAGCCCACGGTCAGACGGTTGGAGCCGCCTGCAAGGTCCACGTTCCCGAGCGAAACGACCGAGTTGCTGCCGAGGGAGATTGAGTCCGAACGGTTCGTCCCGATGATTCCGGCCGCGGCCGAAAGCGAAAGGGTCTTGCTGTTTCCGACCTTCATGGAATGGACGTCGGTCACATATCCGGTCACGGTGACCGTGCCGAGCTTGGCGCTGGTGTCGAGCCCGTAGAGCTGGCTCCAGAGCACGCTCCCGGAAATGGCGATCGTGCCGTCGTTGACGAACTTGTCGGCCAGCGCCAGCTGCGTGAACTGGGAATCCGTAACGGTGAGCGTGGTTCCCGAATTGACCGTGAAGGAGGTGATGAGGGAATTGTTGAGCTGGAGGCCTTCGCCCGTGATCTTGGAATCGGAGGTGACGGTGACGCTCTGGACCTTGAAGACGGAATCCGTCCCGAAGGAAAGGAGTCCGCTGAGCAGCAGGGTCTGGGCGGTGGAGGTGTAGTCGCCGGAGAATGCCAGCGTGCCTTCCACAGCGACCGTGTTGTAGCCTTCGATCCGGTTCAGTGCGGCGGAGGTTCCCGCCGTGATGGAAATCTTGGTGTCGGCCGCCTTTTTCGTGGTGATGTAGGGCAGGGTGACGGCCGCTCCGTTCGAGGTGGTGACATATTCGAAGTTGGCGGCGCCGTCGAGCCCGCCGCTGAAGCCGTCGAGCAGGAGAGTGTCCGTGCCGCTGCCGCCGTCGAGCGTGCCCTTGACGGTGGAGCCGGATTTGATGGTGACAGAGTCGCTTCCCGAACCGCCCAGGAACGCCGTATCCGAACGGATCGTGCCGCCGTTCACGGTGAGGTTGATCGAGGCGTCAGAACCGGCCGCGGCCTTGACCGCGGTTCCGTAGACTCCGCCCGCGTTCGAGATCGCGGAGATCGTTCCGGTCACGGTGATGTCCGCTTTCGCGTGATCGGAATAGATGGCGCTCCACGCGGTCGTCGAATCGGAATAGTCGTACTTCAGGGAGCCGTCGGCCGTGATGGAGCCTGCGACCGTGACCGTGTAGGCCGGGTCGCTTGTGGAAAGGTTCCGCAGATAAATGCCTTCGCCGCCCACGGAACCGGCCGATTCCAGGCTGATCGTGTCGCCGTACTTTGCAAAGAAGGTGCCCGCCCAGACGGCTTCGCAGGAGCCCGTGACCGTGTAGTTGGCCGTGGCCGCGACGGGTTCGCCGTCGACGAGCGTGCGGTAGATGTACGAACTGCGGTGGTAGACTCCGACCACGTCGAACTGGGCCGCATGGGCCGAATCGAGTCCGGCGTTCTGGCCGAGCAGCATGTATTCAGCGAGCCCCTTGTGGTCGGCGGCCGCGGTGTCGCTCCAGTCGTAGGTATAGCCGTACTGGGTCCACGGGGAGCGCCAGTCCCACTGGGTTCCGGTCGTTCCGTAGGCCGAGGCCGCATTCTGGCTGAACCAGGTGCAGAACGCGTCGTAGTATTCCTTCGTGATTCCGGAGTCGGTCAGGTCCGCATAGGCCGTGAACGAGGCCGTGGAGGGATCGTAGGAATTCACGATTTTCTGCAGGGTGTCCATGGCCTTGGCGGCGCGCATGAGATAATTCGAGCTGACGGAAATTTCAGCGACGGCGCGCGTGGAATTGATCGACGTGGGCGGCATTCCGAGCAGCTGGACGGAGTACTTGTCGAGGTCGTCCCCGGTCTTTCCGGAGTTCTTGAGAGCGTCGAAAAGTTCGGTTCCGCCGGTCATCCAGAGCGCCGAGCCGGTGAAGGTCTGGTGCGCAAGTTCGGAGCCGCGGTTGTAGTAGACCGGATCGGTCGCGAGCGTCATGACATAGGTTCCGGCGGTCGAACCGAGCGCGGCAAGCTCTTCGCCGCGTCCGGAGGCGAGCCCCGTTTCGGCGTCCTTCACCGCCGTGATGTATTTCGTTTCGTCCGCCGTGGCGTCGCCGTCGAGGACGATCCGGAAGAAGCCGTCGGCGTATCCGAGCGAGTAGACTTTTCCGTCGCAGTAGAATTCGGAAAGCACGTTCCCGGAGGAAAGCTGGAGTTCGCCGCCCTGGACGTAATAGCCGTATCTCTGGTTCAGGGTCATGGCGCCCGCGGAAATGATCAGCGGGTCGGCCGAGGTGATCGCCTTGATCTGGGCGTCCGTCACGTTCACCCTGACGGTTTCGCCGAGGAAGTCCTGCTGCGCCGTGAAGTTGACCTGGGCGCCGTTGAAGACGACGTCGTTCCCCGCGGTCGAGAACATGAAGATCGCGCTGGTCGTGTAGGAAGAGGCATTGTTGAACGTGAGCGAATTGGAAAGCAGCAGGGTCCCGATGATTTCGGAGCCGTCTTCCACGGAAAGCGACTGTCCGTTCAGGGAGACGGGGCTCGATGTGACGAACTTTCCCGCGATGCTGACTTTCCCTGTGCCGGAAAGAATCAGCCCCGACGTGCGCGTGGTGCCCTTGAGGACGAGCGAGGAGTACGTTCCCGCAGCGGAATCGGAGGATGTGACGTAATGCTTGATTTCCGAATTCGTGACCGTGAGCGTGTTCCCCGCCGTGACGCCGAGCGTGAGGTTCGCGGCGTTGGAGAAGAAGCCCGTCCCGGCGATTGATGCGCTGTATTCGAGCGTGACGTCCGTCGCGAGTCCGGAGCAGTCCACCTTCACATTGTCCTTGATGGAGGAAAGCGTGTATCCGCTTCCGCCGTAAATGGTGACGGTGCCGCCGGCGTCGGTCGAATCGGCCCCCTCCTGAAGTGTGGAAAATGCGTCGGTGCCGTAGGTGAGTTCCTTCGTTCCGACCGTGACCTTGTCGCCGACCTTCAAATTCTTCCAATCCGAATTCACCCAGACGTTCTGCATGGTAAAGCACTCCTGTTCAAGCAGTTGAATGCGGGAATTCTTTCGTATTCCTCCCCGCGGATCGCCCTTACAATAGTTCGCCTTTCCGAAAATTCAAGATGCCGGAAAAAAAAGACCTCCGGAGGTTTTCAGGACCTGCGGAGGCATTCCGGACATCACTTCTTTTTCGTCGCGACCCGGAGGATCACCATCTTCGTCGGATGGTTGAACGGCGCCGGGTTCGCCGGATAGCTTTTGAGATAGTCCGGATCGGGCCCGATGAAGTCGGGCGGCACCGCAAGAATGCTTTCCCGCTTCAGGTAATGTCCGTCGCAGACCGAATCGATCTGCTTCAGGAAGTCTTCCCCGGAAAGGAACAGCGAATTGTTCACCACGATCAGGACTCCGCCGTCGGCGGCGAGCGGACGCACCTTGTTGATCGGGACGAGCGGCTCCTTTGCGAGGTCGATCGTGCCCTTGTCCGTCTTTGCGAAAAACGGCGGATCCAGGATCACGCAGTCGAAGCGGCGCTCCTCCTTTTTCAGTTTTCCGGCGACCTGGAAAAAGTCGCCCGCGATGAAGCTCTTTCTGTTGAAATAGAATTTGTTGAGCGTGTAGGTCCGCATGGCGACCGCAAGAAACTTTTCGGAAAGGTCGGTCTGGAGCACGCCTGCGGCGTGTCCGGCGTATGCCGCCGCGCCGAGGCTGCCCGTGTATGCGAACATGTTGAGCACCGATTTTCCGGAAGAGTTTTCCAGCAGCCATTTGCGGAGGAGGCGCGTATCCGGATAGAAACTGCAGTCGCGGTTGAGCATGAGGTCGACGGCATAGCGCACGCCGGCTTCGCGGATCACGGTATCCGGCTTTGCGCCGTGGATCAGGGCGCCGCCGCGTTCGGAAGCGTCTTCCGACGAGCGTTTCTTGAGGAGCACGGCCTTGATCCAGTTCAGCTTTTCAAGCAGAAGATCTTTGATTGCGGCGGAGTCGGCGGCGATTGCGCCGTCCTCCGAGAAGTCCTGGATCACGGCGGTCTTTGCAAAAATGTCGATGACGAGCCCGGGCAGATGTTCGGTGAATCCGTTCACCAGCCGGAAGGCGGTTTCATGCGGTTCGGCCAGGAAATCCTTCCGGAATTCGACGGCGTCGGAAAGTCTTTTCTTGAAGTCTTCGGTAATCATGGGATTTTTCTTCTTTCGGTGTGGAGTGAAATATATCATGCGGAGACGCGGGAGTCAATCTCAAATTTCAAAATCGGGAAAGAATGCGGTTTTGTCTTATCTGTCCTGTTTCTCAAGAGAATTGCAATATTCCGTTTGCGTGGTATATTATTCCCCTGAAACTTCAGGAGAATTCCCATGACCACCGATGAAATGCGCGGACAGCTCGAAATTCTGTGCGCAAAAGCAAAAAACGCCTCGCGGTTCCTCGCGGCAGCGAAGACCGACGAGAAAAACCGCTGGCTCGCCGCCATGGCCGACGCCGTCGATTCCCATGCCGCCGAAATCCTTGCCGCCAATGCGGCCGACATGAAGAACGGGCGCGAGAAGGGGCTTTCCCCCGCCATGCTCGACCGTCTTCAGCTCAATGAAAAACGCATCGCCGGAATGTCCGCCGGAGTCCGGCACGTGATGGAACTCCCCGACCCCTGCGGAAAAATCCTTTCCGAGACGGTCCGGCCGAACGGACTCCGGATCCAGAAGGTTTCCGTGCCGATCGGCGTGATCGGCTTCATCTACGAATCCCGCCCCAACGTGACGGTCGACTCGACCGCGCTCTGTCTCAAGGCGGGCAACGCCGTGATCCTCCGCGGCGGCTCCGAGGCGTTCGAATCCAACCGGATCCTTGCAAAGGTCATCGGCGAGGCCGCGGAACAGGCCGGAATGCCGGACGGCGCCATCGCCATGGTCCCCTGGACCGGACACGAGGCCGTTTCCATCCTGCTCAAGTTCAACAATTACATCGACCTCGTGATGCCGCGCGGCGGCGAACGCCTGATCCGCGCCGTCGTCGAACAGGCCACCATGCCGGTCATCAAGCACTACAAGGGAGTCTGCCACATCTATGTGGATTCGGACTGCGATTTTGCCCAGGCCTGCAGGATCATCCGCAATGCCAAATGCCAGCGTCCGGGCGTCTGCAACGCCCTCGAAACCCTGCTGATCGACGAGAAGGCCGTGCCCGTGTTCGCTCCCATGATAGCGAAGGAGCTTTCCGACGTCACGCTGCATGCGGACGAGGCGTTCCGCCGGCTTGTGCCTTCCGCCGTCCCCGCCACGGAGGAGGACTGGCCGAAGGAATATCTTTCGCTTGATCTCTCCGTGAAGGTCGTGAAGAATCTCGACGAGGCGATCGCACACATCAACCGCTACGGTTCCGGCCACAGCGACTCCATCCTCACGAACGATTCCGCCCATGCGGAAAAGTTCCTGAACCTGGTGGATTCCGCGGCCGTCTATGTGAACGCCTCCACGCGCTTCACCGACGGCGGCGAATTCGGCATGGGCGCCGAAATCGGCATCAGCACGGATAAGATTCATGCGCGCGGGCCGATGGGGCTCCCCGAGCTCACGATCTACAAGTACAAAGTCCGCGGGAACGGCCAGATCCGCTCCTGAGAAACCGGAAGATCTTTTTCATGCCTTCGGCAGCAGTCATCACGCTCGGCTGCCGGCTCAACCAGGCCGATTCCGCGCTGATCGCGGGGCGGCTGGAAGCGGCCGGCTACGGGATCGTCGAATACTCTCCCGGAAAGCAGGACGTCGTGATCGTGAATTCGTGCGCGGTCACGGCTTCGGCCGCCCGCAAGAGCCGCCAGACCCTGCGCTCGATCCGTTTGCAGAGCCCGAAGGCGCTCCTCGTCATGACCGGATGTGCCGCAACCGTCGGGACCGCCTCCTTCCCCGAGGCCGACCTTGTGCTCGACAACGAATCCAAGAAGGAGATCATTGCCCGGATCGCTTCCCGGACGGGGTTCCGCGGTCCGCACGAGTTCCAGAGCGAATTCACTGAAAACGTCATGTCCGCCTTTCCGCTCCGCACCCGCGCCAACCTCAAGATTCAGGAGGGATGCAACAATTTCTGCGCCTACTGCATCGTGCCCTATCTCCGCGGGCCGGAGCGTTCGCGCGGCTTCGACGAGACGGTCGCCGACTTCAAGAATCTTCTGAAGCAGGGATTCTCGGAAATCATCCTGACCGGCATCAACACGTGCACCTACTCCAGCCGGGGCAGGGGACTTCCCGAACTGCTTGAAACCCTGCTTGAAATCCCAGGAAACTTCCGGATCCGCATCGGTTCGACCGAACCGTGCGATGCACTGGAAAAGACAATCCGCGTCATGGCGCAGGGCGGGGAGAAGGTCTGCCGTTTCCTGCATCCCTCGCTCCAGCATGGGGCCGATCCCGTGCTCCGGCTCATGAAGCGGCACTGCCTGACGGAACGCTATTCGGAAATGATTGCCCTGGCACGTTCGCTGATGCCGGACATTCATATCGGAACCGACGTCATCGTCGGGTTTCCCGGCGAGACGGACGAACTGTTCGAACAGTCGTTCGAGTTCCTGAAAAAGACGGCGTTCGCGAACATGCACGTCTTTCCGTTTTCGCCGCGGGCTGGGACGGCCGCCGCAAAGTGGAAGACTCTTCCCGGACGGATCGTTTCCGCGCGGGAAAAGCGTCTGTGCGGACTCCGGGACGCCATGGCGGAATCGTTCGTGAAGTCGCTTGCAGGCACAGTTCAGGGCGTGGTTCCGGAAACGTTTGAAAACGGCTTCTGCGAGGGCTGGACCGGCAATTATGTGCGCGTGCGTTTTGCCTCGAAGGAAGCGCTGCGCGGCATTGTGAAGGTCCGCATGAACGGCGGTTCCACGGCCGGGCTTCTCTGAAACTTCAGCAGCTTTCGCGGCGGACAAAATGGGCGGGGAAAACCTTCCGCACGAACTTCTCCGGTTCCTCTTCGATGATCCTGACGATTTCGGAGTTCATCTCCGCGATCGGATGGGCCACCGTGCTGAGGGAAGGCGCAGACATCCGGCCGACCAGATCGTCGTCGAAGCCGCCCACGGCAATGTCCTCCGGCACGCGGATTCCGTGGATGTGGGCGTATTTGAGGAATCCGGCGGCCATGCGGTCGGTGTCGAACATGACTGCGTCGACGTTCATCCGGACGATTCCGGGGCCCGCATTGAGCCCGTCTTCGAATTCTCCGTGCGACTCGAGCAGGAACTTTTCCGCCGTTCCGCCGAAGCGTTCGAACGCCAGAGTGAGTCCGTCTCTGCGGCTGGAAAGTTCGCCGCAGTGGAGAATCCGGCGGCGTCCGCTTTCCAGCATGCGGGTGACGAGTTCGCAGACTCCCGCGGAGCGGTCGATCAGCAGCGTATGCCCTGAATTTCCGCCTTCGCCGTCGCAGAAGATGAAGCGGATCGGATTTTCCTTCAGCAGCTGGCGCTGGTCGGGAGTCACGATCTGTCTGTCGAGGCTGATGAGCGCGGCATAGTCGACCACGCCGCTCCATGCGTTGAGCACGTCGCCCAGATTGGCTCCGCGGCTGCCGATCCGTCCGAGGATCGGGTAGTATCCGGCCGCCACGAGTCTGCGTTCGAGGTCGTTGATCTTCTGCGCCATGACTTCGCGTCCGAAGGTGCAGTAGATGATCCCGACGAAACTTTTTTTCCGGAGTCTGAGGTTGCGCGCCGCCATGTTCGGAAAATATCCGTACTTGTGCGCGAGAGCGGTGATTTTTTCCCGTTTTTCCGGAAGGACTCCGGATGCATTCCGCAGCACGCGGCTGACCGTCCGGATGGAGTATCCGGAAAGTTCGGAAAGCTGTTTGAGCGTGATCTGTGACATGGTTCCTGCCGGACTCCTGAAAAAACTGCCAACGTTGGCAGATACCATATCACCACTTCCGGCGGATTGCAAATTTTTTCTGCGGCCGCCGTACATTAAGGGTATCTCTAAAAACCTATTTTGGTAAAACTGCATAAAAATTAAATGGAACT
>CAZHPP010000040.1:0-14053 GCA_964534535.1 uncultured Victivallales bacterium
TTTCGATTCCGTCTCCGTGAACCGGATACGGTTTCCCCCGTGAAATGACGGATGTGTCTTTGTCAAACTGGACATCAAGAACAGGTGCCGCGGCAAAAGCCGTTCCCGCCGCAAAAAGGCTTCCAAGGCAGATTGAAAGCAGTGGATTCCGGGTCATCATCATCTTTTTCCTTTCGCAAATTTCTGTTTCTTTATTTCATGCGGTCCAAAGCAAATTTTCCGGCGTTCGAACAGCCGAGCACTCCCGGGTTGTACGCGGCAGTGTAGGCTTTCGGGTCGCTTCCGGCATATCCGGGAACCGACTTGACATGGCCGTCTGCAAAGCAGATGTTCACACTGCCGTCATGCCTTCCGGAAAAATAGCCAAAACTGTACGAAGTTCCCGCGCTTTCGGCGAGTATGAAATATCCCCGGTTTTTTACGCCTCCGTAAAACGTGTCGCCGTAAAGGAAACTCTGGCTCGGTCCGATGATCTTATAGAGACGGTTGTTCACTCCGGGATGATAAGCATCCGACGGACAATCCATATAACGGTTCACGCCATAACTTGCGAACTGAAGTCCCTCATGGTAAGAAACCGCCGATGCCAGATAGCTGCCGTTGAAATCTTTGAATTCATATCCCTTCTGGCGGCTGGGACACTTGAACGTCCCGGACGTGATGATCCCGGCAAGGATCAGCCGTCCCGGATAATACACGGTGACAGAAAGCGATTTCGTATCCCGCGCAGGCGGCGTGCATCCGGCGTAGGCATCCGCATAATCGAGCGTGGCCGTCGCCAACTGTTTCAGATTGCCGATACATGACGTTGCCCGTGCCTTTTCTCTTGCCTTGTTCAGCGAGGGCAGAAGCATTCCGGCGAGAATTGCGATGATCGCGATAACGACCAGAAGTTCTATACATGTGAAAATCCGGCACATTCCGAAAGATCTCAGATATGTTCTTACCGCTGGTTCCGCTTTCATTTTCTGTCTCCTTCAATTTTATGAAATGTCAATGGAATTCTCATGATCTGCGGCACTCCGTCCGCCTCCGGACCGGAGTTCTGAAACATTTGAAACACAGCGGACGCCTCAGCCGAAACATCCAGTTTGTAAGTCCACACCGGGAGCGAAAACTCAGAAAACACAGAGCCCAGGTTCGCCTGCGATATGATCGGGATATCCTTCATCGGAGTCAGTCCGCGCTGGAGGACCGCTGAAATCACCCCGTGCGTCAGCACCGAATCCGTCACGATCATCCCCGGACGCTCCCCCGGTTTCAGAGAATCCAGAAAACGGCACGCCGTGCAATAGCCTTCCCGCGGCGAAAGCGGAGAACAGTATAAATCCCTTTTCTGCATTGTTCCGCCCGAATCGGAACACAGTTCGCGGAAAATGTCTGAAGCGGTCGGGTATCCCTCGCGCGCCCATGCAGTCCAGTCTTCGTTGTTGAAGACCGCCGCAATCCGCGTGCATCCGGCTGCGCGGAGCCGCTTCACGGCATCCGTCATCCAGCTGAAACTGAACGTCACGCTCCGCTTCATCCACTTGTATTCATACAGCCCGATGGCCGGAATCGGAATGTTCCGCAGATATTTTTCAATCCCCTGAGCAAAGCCGCGGCTCGAAACCACAACCCCGTCGTAGGAAAGCTCCTGAAACGCCTTCCGCACCTGCTGACAGTCGTTTTCCGTATCCACGTTTTCAAACGACATCGCTTCCGCGTTATGGTGCCGGCACTCTTCCATGAAGCACTTCATGAACACGGCCTTGTGCGCGAATACGCCGAATTCGGCTTTTGAATCGAACACCACGGCGTAGCGGCGGGAGGGACGCTTTTTCACGAATACGCCGCTCCCGTTCCTGCGTTCGATCAGGCCTTCCTTTTCCAGCATGTCGAAAACCTTGCCGATCGTCGCAATGGTCGTGCCGTTGGAAACCGCGAATTTCGGAATCGTTTCAAACTTCGTGCCCGGAGGCAGTTCGCCCGAACCGATCTTCCCGCGCAGCTCCTGCGCAATCACAAGACTTTTTCCCTTCGTCGTCATGCCGGATTCATCCCTTTCTGCTGTATATTATACCTTACTATTAAGGTTTTGTCAAGAGGGGGTACAGCATTTTTTCCGAAAAAAACATTCCCGCATGAAAACAATCGGAGGCTTTCACGGTCTCAGCCGCAAAAGCCTCCGGAGAAATTCCGGCTCGGAAATGCGTTCAGCTGCGGATGATCTTCAGAAGTTCATCGCGCTTCGCCTCCATCGTGGCCTTGTCATTGGCCTCGACGATGAGCCGGAGAAGCGGCTCGGTGTTGGAGGCGCGGATGTTGAACCACCAGGTGGGATACTCCACGGACACGCCGTCGAGCTCGAACATGTGGCCGTCCGTGTATCTTGCGCGGATCTTGTCGAGGATGGCCTGGGCGTCGGGAACCTTGGAATTGATTTCGCCGCTGGCGAAGTACCTGCGGAGCGGAGCGACGAGGTCGCTGACCCTGCGTCCGGTCTTGCAGATCAGGTTTCCGAGCTTGATCAGGGAAAGGCCCTGCGACTCGGCCACATAGTTTTCCTGGAAGTAGTAGTGTCCGGAAAGCTCTCCGGCGAAGCATGCGTTGTTTTCGCGCATCTGCTGCTTGATGAAGGCGTGTCCGACGCGGGACATGAGGGCGCGTCCGCCATTCTCCTCGATGCACTCGCGGACGGCGCGGCTGCTGCGGAGGTCGTAAAGAATCGTGGCATGGGGATGCTTCCCGTCAGTGAGGATATCCTGCGCAATCAGGGCGGTGAAGAGGTCCATGGGAATGATCTCGCCGCGGTCGTCGACGAAGCCGCAGCGGTCGGCATCGCCGTCGAAGCCGGCCCCGAATTCGGCGCCGGTCTCCACGACTTTTCTGCGGAGGGCGTCGAGCGTTTCAGTGTGAAGCGGGTTGGCCTCGTGGTTGGGGAAGCTGCCGTCGAGTTCGCGGTACATGGGGATGATCTCGAAGAGGTCCATGATTCCGGCGATTTCATAAGAACCCATGGCGTTGGCGAAGTCGCAGACGATTTTGGGTTTGCGGTTCATGGTGGCGAAGGAGCGGAGGAAGCTGCGGTATTCGGGGGCGATGTCGAATTTCGAAATGGTTCCGGGGCGGAACGCAGGCTCGAAGTGATTTTTTTCGACCAGCTTCTGGATGTCGGCAAGGCCGGAGATTCCGCCGATGGGGATGTCGTCGCGGCGGCAGAGCTTGAAGCCGTTCCATTCCCTTGTGTTGTGGGAGGCTGTGATCATGATGCTACCGTCGGCGCCGAGGAAGCCGTTGGCGTGATAGGTCTGCGGAGTCGAGCAGAGCCCCAGGTCGATCACGTCGGCACCCTGTTCCGTAATGCCTTTCGCCAGGGCGCGGAAGAGCGGTTCGGAATGGGGACGCATGTCCCTTCCGACGACGACCTTTTTCGCGCCGAGGTAGGTCACGAACGCGCGGCCGATCTTTTCCGCAGCCGTTTCGTCGAGCTGTTCGGGATAAATTCCGCGGATGTCGTACGCTTTGAAGATTCCTGACATGATTCAGTTCCTTTCTGTTATAGATGAGTCTGAGAATACTGTTCGGCCATTTTCCTCAGAGCGGCAAGATCAAGCTTTCCGCTTCCGAGCAGGGGCAGGTGCTCCACATGGATGAAGTTCTCCTGACGCGGGATCCAGAGGTTCGGGATGTCCCGTTCGCGGAGTCTGCGGACGACCTCCTCCGGAGCAAGCCTGCGGGTATCGGTGTAGAACACGAGGAGCTTTTCCCCCTTCTGGAGATCGGTGGCGCCGCAGACGGCCACCAGTCGGTCCTCCGGACGCAGCAGGTTGTTGATTTCGCGTTCGACCAGTTCGTGGGGAACCATTTCCCCGGCGATCTTGGAGAAGCGCGAAAGACGGCCCGTGATTGTGATGAATCCGTTGCGGTTCATGCGGGCGATGTCGCCCGTGACGTACCAGCCGTCGCGGATCACCTCATGCGTCTTTTCGGGCTCGTTGAGATAGCCCTTCATGACAGTGGCACCCTTGACGATCAGGAGTCCGTCGGTGTTTTCCGGCATGAGCGCGAACGTGGATGGGTCGACGATCTTCACGCAGACGCCGGGGATCGGCGGACCGATCGTGCCGCGTTCGGCGACTTCAACCCCGAGCTCCATCACGGAGTTGGCCATGTTCACGGAAACAATGGGCGAAAGCTCGGTGCACCCGTAGCCTTCGGCAATCTCAAGGCCGGTGAACTTCCGGAAGCGTTCGGCAATGTCGTCGCGAAGCTTTTCCGCGCCGGTGATGACCAGACGGAGCGGCTTGAAGTCCTCCGGACGGCCCCGGCGCATGTAGATCATCAGGAATGCCGGCGTGGCGCAGAGGAGCGAAACCTTCCCCTCCCGGATCGCGCCCGAGGCAGCGGCGGCATCGACGGGATTCGGGATCAGCACCGTGGCCCCGCCGGTCGTGACCGGAAGCCAGATGCACACGCTCAGCCCGAACGAATGGAACATCGGCAGGTTGCCGAGGACACAGTCGTTCTTGCTCCAGCCGATCGGGGCTGTGACGGACGAGGTATCCGCGTTGATATTGTGGTGGGTGAGCATGATCCCTTTCGGGATTCCGGTCGAACCGCTGGAAAAGATCAGGACGGCCGTGCGGCTCACATCGTCCCAGCTTTCCGGAGCCACGAACTTCATCAGTTCCCGTGCGGGGAAGATCAGGGCTGCGAGGGTCCACATGAGCCGCGTGTTGCGGCGTCCGATCTTTCCGGCGGCGTCCTCCAGGAAGATCATGCCGGGAGTCGGCTCCATGTGAATCTTTTCCAGGAAGGCGCGGCTGGTCAGGATATGGCGGATATGCGAGATCCGCACGGCGTGCCCGTTGGACTCGGCGCCGGCCGTGAAATTCATGATGGCCGGGATCTTGTCCGCCATGAGGACGCCCTGCATCACAGTGAAGGCGGCAAGGCTGTTCGGAAGCATCACGCCGACGTACTCCTCGTCCGGCGCACAGGAACGGCGCACGAACCGGCTGATCAGGACGGACTTCACGAGAAGGACAATGTCGAAAGGCTTCTGCCATTTCGTTCCGTCGTACTGAAGAATCCTGCGGCGGAAAGGATGCCGCTTCGCCAGGACAGCGAACTGCGTGTGGAACGGCCGTTCCTCGGGGTTCACCTTGAGCTCGGTTTCGGCGGCAAGTTCGGAAAGCGCGATCCGGATTTCATACGCCGTGACGGTCCGCTTCAGCGGAAGGCCCACGGTCACGGAGGCCGGATGCGGCAGCTCGTTCGGCCAGCGGAGTTTGAACTTTCCATAGAAACAGGAGAAGATGCTGCCCCACGTCATGCCGATCCGGACGGGGATCACGGGCACGTCGAGTTCGGCCGGCAGGAGCTCGCCCACGCCGTCCTTGAAGGAGGACATGGTGCCGTTGCGCGTGATGTCGTCTTCCGGGAAGAGGCAGATGAGTTCGCCCTTGCGGAGGAGTCCGGCGGTTTCCTCGAAGAGTTTTTTCAGGCGTTTCGGCTTGTTGGAGGGGACTTCCAGGAATCCGACCGACTTCACCAGCGGGTAAAGCAGCCAGTAGCGGAAATAGCTTTCATGCATCATGAAGCGGATCGGGCGGGACGTGCACGCGGAGATGAAGAGCATGTCCACGAACGAGGCGCGGTTGGCGATCAGCACGGCGGGCCCGCGCTCGGGGATCCGCTCCGCGTTGTGGATCCGCAGACGGTAGAGCGTGCGCATCAGGACCCGCATGAACCACCGCAGCAGGAACTGCGGCATCAGATAGAACGAAACCGCCCCCAGCGCCAGCGTGAGCGAGGCAAGGACCATCGTCACGATGAACAGCGACGCATCGTACCAGTACATCAGGAACGAAAGCCCGATGGCCAGCAGCATGGCGATTCCGAACGGCAGATAGAACCAGCTGAAGAACGCCGGAGCCAGCGCGCTCTGGACAAAGAACTCCTGATACGCCTGGACCGGAACGAGCACCTTTCCCGCAAAGTATCCGAACACGGCGAGAAGGATCGCAAGAAGTCCGCTTTCAATGTAGAAGTCGGAGGAATACGGCAGCACGCAGATCAGGATCGAGGTCAGGAACATTCCGATCGTGGCGGGCGGGACAATCCCGATTTCCACGTTCCGGCGGGAGGAGAATCCGGCCGTCAGGCATCCGGCCGCCGCGCCGAACACGGGGGACGCCATGATCGTGTAGAGGTGCATGTGGGTGGAAAGTTCCGGGTCGCGGAGGCGCATCCCGATGTAATGGATTGCGATCGAGGCCGTGAGGATGATCGAGGCGAAAATATAGCTTTCGCCGATTCCCGTGATGACGAGTTCGCGGTAGCGCTGCTGTTTGCGGAACACGTTGAACCACTGGCGCGGCAGGTCCGCAAAGCGCAGTCTCAGCCGGTGCGCCGGAACAGGAACCATGCGGTATGCCAGCGCAAGCCCCGCAAATGCCAGAAGCACAGGGAACAGGGCGGGGAAAATCCGCGGCGAATGGAAATCGAAGGCGATCACGGCCGCAACGGCGCCGGCGAGAATTCCGGCGAACGTGGTGAACTCCGTGAATCCGGCGGCCAGGGAAAGCCCCGGACGCTCGATCAGAGCGGAAGTGTAGATCTTGAGCGCCGGGCGGTATCCGGAATAGCATCCGCCGAGCAGAAGCGCCGCAAGAAACAGCGGCAGAGGCCCCCACGCCGGAGCCGTCAGCAGGAACACCCCCCCCAGAACGGAAACCATGATCTCGAAGATCTTCACGAAGACGATCACGTTGCGGACCGAGTAGCGCGTATTGAAGAACTGCGCAAAGATTCCCGTGACCAGCAGCGGAAATGTGTAGACCGCCGCCATCAGCAGGACGTTGAAGGAAAGCTTTCCGGAAACAGGGCATTCCGCATTCATGAGCAGTGCGGCATAGGCGCAGTAGAAGACGGGAAGCAGCGCGCTCTGCAGGTTGGTCCAGGCGATCACACCGATTCTGGAGGAAAGGGGTGTTTCTCTCATAAAAAAGGGCTCCTCGGGAAGTTCTTTGGGGGAACTGTAATATACCCTGTTTTCCGTGCTTTGTCAAACGCCGCGGGACAGGGGGTGTCAGACACTTTGTTTCCGGGGAACATCCTTCTGCTTCCGGTATTCGCGGGGAGACATTCCCGCGTAACGCCGGAACGACCGGGAAAATTCAATCAGCGAATCGAACCGGCATGTGAAGGCGATCTCCTTGATGCGTATTCCGGTGCTCCGGAGGAGTTCGGCGGCCCGGCTCATCCGCTGGTTCCGGATATAGGCGGCGAACGGCATCCGCATCCGCTTCCGGAACAGCCGCCGGAAATGCGCGGGGGAAATATGCGCCTTCGCCGCCATCGCACGCAGATCGAACACCTGGAACGGGTCGCTCCGGATTTCCTCCGCGAACAGTCCGAGTCCGAACGGGTCCTCCGGATTCGAAACGGCACTTCCCGAATCTGCGATCAGGAGCATCAATTTTTCCACGCAGAACACCATCCGCGCATGATATTTCACGGGATCGCTCCGGAAACACCGCAGCATTTCCGAAAAGGTCTCGTTCACCTGCTTCGGGTCGGAAGGAACCAGACTTCCGCCGGGAAACTTCCGTTCCAGGTAGTCCAGAATCCGTTCCGTCCGCGGTCCGTCAAAGTCCGTGTAGATGTGTTCGCTGGTCCGGCGTTCCGATTCCGCCATCCGGATCCGGTAGAATCCGCCCTTCCGCATCCAGAACAGCGCCGGCGCATGAAGGTCGACCGGTCTGCCGCCGGAAAGTTCCAGAATCACATGTCCCGTGCTCAGATATTCCAGCGAATTGGTTTCCGTCTGGAACGACGCCATGTCATACATCAGGAAATGCTGGATCACATTGATGAACTGCACATCGTCAGAATAGTTTTCCATGGAAAGACCCCCTTCCGGGATGTTTGCTGAAATTATACATGTTGCGAGCCTTCTTTTCCAGCCGTTTTTCTGCATCTTGTTCAGAATTGATAACTTTTTGCTAACCTGAGCCATATACAAAAATCCTTTTTGAGAGTATAATGGAACATATCAGACAACAGAAAGGATGCTGAATCATGCTTCGAATCGGCTGCTCCGAAAAGATTCTGGACGTCCCGCTGTTCGCGGAACTGTATGGATACGGTCCGTTCGCCGGACGCCGGAACCGCGGCGTCAACGATCCGCTTTACTGCCGCGCCGCCGTGTTCGACGACGGACGCTCCAAGGCAGTGCTTGTCTATTCCGACCTGTGCTCCATTGCCGCCGAAGCGGCGGCTGAAATGCGTGCGGAACTGGCGGAAAAATTCGGGCTTGCGCCTGAAAATATCGCGTTTACTGCAACACATACGCATACAGGTCCGCTGCTTGGAACGGTCAACGACGGAATAGGAGTGGGATATCCCGACCCGGCATTCCAGAATACATGGCGGTCAGCCGTCCGTGAATGCGTCGGCAGGGCACTGAAGGACGAAGAGGAAATCGTACGGACTGAAGCCGGCGCGGCTCCTGTTTCGCATCTCATTGCGCGCAACCGCGCCGTCAAGGACGGTCCGGTCGACCCTGCCATACGCTGGATCCGCTTTTTCAGGGCAGACGGTTCGTCAAAGCTTCTGATCCACAGCCACGGGATCCACGGCGTTTCTTTCAACGGACAGTGCGACAGGCTTGTTTCGGCCGACTGGATGGGGGCTGCGAACAGGCTGATCCGTGAAATGAAGCTGGCGGATTTTCCGATCTTCCTGCAGGGAGCTTCCGGAGACATCAATCCGCTTGTTCCGGACCCTGCCGAAAGAGGCACGCCGGCCGCCCCCGTCTCGATTGCAAAACTCTATCTCGACGATCTTGCACGCGGTCTTGAAAACGGAACGGCACTTGGAGACACGCGCATTTCATGCCGGATGGAAACTTGTGCGCTGCCCGTTGTGACGCAGACTGCCGAAGAGCTTCGCAGCGATGCTGCTGCGCTTGTCGATGTGACGAAAAACATGGGGGAAGCGCATCGGAACTGGGCAAAGAATCTGGCCGCAAGACTGAACGAAATGGCGATCCTGGCCGAACGCGGAGAACTCAAGATTCCGGAAGGTGTCTTCCAGACATTCTCGACAGGCGATGCCTCAATCTGTTTCATTCCTGGGGAGCTGTTCATCGGTCCGGGAATCGAAATACTGAGGCGCAGCACGGCGCGCTTCCCGATGCTTTCAACATGTTCGAACGGACACTTCGGATATTTCTTCAGCAGGGAATGCGCCGAGCGCTTTCCGTCGATAACATGCTATTCGGACAATACCGGATACGGTTTCTACGAAATGTACGGCTACATGGCAAAACTCCAGTTCAAATTTCAGAACAACATTGCCGATTTCGTCATCGGCAGATTCATCAAAGGAAAGTAAGAAATCATGACAAAGCTTGCAGTCGACGGCGGAACTCCGGTCTTCAGCGGGAAAAAAGCAACTCAGTACGCGCCCCCGTGGCCGATTCCGTTCCCGGAAACGGAACAGCGTCTGATCGACATCTACCGCTCCGGTCTGTGGAGCAGCCGGAAAACCTATGAGCAGCTCCTCGAAAAAGAGTTCGCCGCCTTCCAGGGCGCAAAGTATTCCGTCTGGATGGCCAACGGAACCACCACGCTCGAATGCGCGCTCCACTCACTCGGAGTCGGCCCAGGCGACGAGGTGATCGTCCCCGGCGTGACCTGGGTCGCCACGGCGCAGGCCCCGCTCTACTGCGGAGCGAAGCCCGTCATCGTCGACGTCGACCCCGACACGCTCTGTCTCGACCCGAAACGCTTTGAGGAAGCGATCACCCCGCGCACGAAAGCCGTCATTCCCGTCCACGTGTTCTCCGCCGTGGCCGACATGAAGAAAATCGTTTCCATTGCGAAGAAGCATCATATTTATGTGATTGAGGATTCCGCCCACGCCCATGGCGCCCGCCAGAACGGACGGGGCGCGGGCACCTTCGGCGAATTCGGCTCCTTCAGCTTCCAGAGTTCCAAGCTCATGACCGGCGGCGAAGGCGGATGCTGTGTGACGGATGATCCCGTCCTGGCCGAACGGGTCTTCCGCATGTCCCACATCGGAAATTCGACCGTGCACCCCGGAACCCGCGCCGAGCCCGATCTGCTCTGCCATCAGTACCGGTTCACGGAATTTCAGGCGGCAATCATTTACGACCAGCTCCATCACATGCCGGAACTCCGTGAAAAGCGCACCCGGAACGCCGCCCTGTTCCAGAAGCTTATCGCGGACATCCCCGGAATCCGCATGCAGAAATCCTCGTATCCGGACGACGTCCGCGGCTATTATTTCATGGTTCTCCTTCTGGATTTCGCCGCGCTCCGCCCTGGAACCGACCGCGAAAAGATTCTGGCCGCGCTCGATGCAGAAGGCGTGCCGTTCTACATCGGCTGGGGATGCCCCGTCTACAGCAGTCTCGCCTGGAACTCGCCGGAAGACCAGTTCGTCAGGAAGGAAACTCCGGTTTCCGAGGAAGTCAGCTATAAGACTCTGATCCAGTGGATGCACAACATGCTCCTGGCCGAACCCTGGGTCATCGAAAAGTCCGTCGAAGCGGTCCGCAAGGTCATGACCGCGTACGCAAGATAACGGAGAACCATGAACATGAACAGAATCGGCGTTGCGGATTACGGCATGAACGTCTGGTACGGCGGAGCCTTCCACCTGGAACGCCGTCTGCAGGACCTGAAATCCATCGGGATCGACGGAATCGAATGGCTGCAGGCGGAGGATTCCGCCTCCGCGGTCCGGAACGCCGCGCTGTTCCACTCCATGGGGATGGACTTTGCCAGCTGCAAGGCGGCTTCGCCGGAAACCACGCTGGAATGGGCGTCCGCGTTCGGAAAGCGCTACGTCTGGCTTCCGATTGCCGCCACGCGGGATATCCCGTTCGACGTCTTCTGCCGGCGAGCCAATGCGTTCGCCGCAGCGGCGAAGGAGTACGGCGTCCGCGCGGCGCTCCACAACCATCTCGGCAGCCGCGTGGAGAACATGGAGGAGCTCGACGCCTTCATGAAGGCGGTTCCGGAGGCCCTGCTTCTGCTGGACATCGGGCATCTTCATGCGGCGGGCGGGGACTGCGCGGAGGCGGTGCGGAAGTATCATGACCGTCTGGCCGCGGTGCATTTCAAGGATGTGTTCTATCTGGATAAAAGCATCGGGCTGGAGGAGTGGTGGAAGCGTCTGCGGTTCTGCGAACTGGGCGGCGGCAATGCAGGGCTCGACTGGGAGTCCGTTGCAGGGGAGCTTGTCAGATGGAATTATCCGGACTGGGTGCTGATCGAACAGGACACGCATCTGCGGGATCCCCTGGTCGATCTGGCCGGCACGGCGGAGAAACTCAATCGGTTTTTCAATAAAAATCCCTGAACAAATTCAGGAAAAGAGAGGAGAACTGCGATGAAAAGGATCATTTCAGGAAGACTGGGGACGAAACGCAGAAAAAAGTTTTATCTCTTTGATTTCCAAAAGTTTACATTAATAGAGCTCCTGGTCGTGATTGCGATCATCGCGATCCTGGCCGCCATGCTGCTGCCGGCCCTGAACAAGGCAAGGGAATCCGCAAAACAGACCCTGTGCATCGGAAACATGAAGCAGATCGGAGGGCTTCTCCGTTCCTATCTCGACGACAATGGGGAATACATTCCGAACTATGCGTGGGCTTACGGAGGCACGGCATCCACGCCGAATTATTATCTCCAGTGGAAACTTGCCGAATCCTACGGAATGAAGGCGCCGACCCTGACAAATCCCGGCATCTGGAAATGTCCATCGTTCTCAGATGATTTTTCGCTGGTCACCATTCATTCCACCTACGGCTTCAACGGAGCGATGCTCCAGCCGGTCGGAAAGCATCCTTCTCCTTCCAAAGGAATGCTTTCCACGGAAAACAACGGCCACAGTTCCCTTACATACCTCAAGGGGAAACCCTGGAGCATCCGCCTGAACCATGCCGGCAGTTCCCGCGCCGTTTCCGCAATGCTGGACGGCCATGTGGAAAGCCGGGACAAGAAAAAAATCCCCAGCGAAGTCGCCATGCCGGACTTTCCGTCTTCCTATGTAATGCAGCGGACCCTGTACTGGGGAGTCGGCTATAATCTTTATCCGAACGGCTGGGCCGCATTGAACGGACTTTGAAACAAAGGAGATTTACCCATGAACCCGTATTGCTTTCTGACCGCAGCCGCACTTGTCTTTTCCGGATTCCTCTGTGCGGGAGCCGAAACCGTGATCCTCAATCAGAACTTTGACAGCGAGGAAGCCCTCGCGGAATGGCGCACCTCGCAGAAACCCGTTTTCAAAGACCCGAGGTACAAGTTTTTCATTCAGGAAGAAGCAGGACGCAAATACATCCACACCACGCATCCGATGCACTTCGCCGTCATGCTGAAACCCGCAATCAAAGTCGGGGACAACCTGAAAAAGATCAGCATTTCGGTCGAGCTCCGCAATGCGCCGGGCGCGAATATTCTCTCTTTTTCGATGTCCGATGAACCGTATTATTTTGAAAATCCGTTCCGGACCGGCGCACGCGATTCCGGATTTCTCATCCAGGGCTATCAGCACGGAAACAACTCCAACCTCCTGAAATGGCGCAGGGAAGGCGAAGAGGTCGTCTGCCGTCCTTCCGTTCAGCCGTACAATTTCCTCGCCCGCGACGGCAATCACAAATGGACCGTGTGGAAGCTCGTCTACAATCATGCGGAGAAACAGCTGGAATTCACCCGGGAAAACGAGACGAAGCCCTTCCTGATCCAGCACGGAGTCGACCTGACCGGAATCACGCTCAAACGGTTTTTCCTCAAATGCGGCGGAAACGACTACCGTTCCGCAAAAATCACCGTAGAAACAAAGTAAGGACCCGCAATGAAGACGCTTTTATCCGTTCTGACCCTGTCGCTGCTTGCGTTCTGCGCCGGAGCTCTTGAAATCGCGCATGACGGAAAACCGTCTGCGGCAATCGTTCTGGGCGACGGCGCATCGAAAGCCGCCCGGTTCGCCGCAGCCGAACTTCAATATCATCTGAAGCTGATCACCGGAGCGGAACTTCCAATCGTTGCGGAAACCTCCGTTCCGGCCTCGCTTCACGGCAGAATCCATGTCGGCGAAAGCGGCTTCACACGGTCCCGAAATCTGACCTCGAAATCGTTCCGGCCGCAGGAATATCTTGTCAGCATAAAGGGAAATTCCGCCATCCTGATGGGAAACGACGATCCGGATCAGGGGCCCTTCCACTATTCCGACCCGAAAACTTATCCCGAATACTTTAAGGATCAGGCGACTGCCTATGCTGTCTATCATTTTCTTGAGAAACTGCTCGGCACAAGGTGGTATCTTCCGACGGAGACGGGCATTGTGTTCGACCGGAATCCGAACCTTTCCGTTCCCGACTGTGAAATCCGCCGGGAACCCTTCATGAAAATGCGCCGTTGCTACGAAGGCCCCCAGATCCCGGCCGATTTTTCCGGAAGCAATTCCGACCTGGAAAAAATTCCGGCCATTCCGGTGCGTGAAACAGCCCTGTGGCTTCACCGCAGACGTCACGGCGGCACGGTCCTGGGAGCTTCCCATTCCTTCTACAACTGGTACAACGTTTATCACAAGACCCATCCCGAATTTTACGCCAAGGGCCAGCCCGACGGTGTCCAGTTCTGCTTCACGAACAAGGCGCTCATCGCCGAAGTCGTGCGCCGTGCAAGGGAATGGTTCGACGGCGTGCCGGGGTCCGGAAAATTCTTCCAGCTCCCGGAAAATCACGACAGAAAAACCATTCAGCTGGCTCCAAACGACAACGGGATGTTCTGCAGCTGTCCCGAATGCAGAAAACTCCTTGACAGGGCTCCGGGCCGCGGAAATGGACAGTATTCGTCCGATGCCGCCAGCGAATATGTGTTCACGTTCTTCAACGCCGTGGCGAAAGAGCTCAAGAAATCGCATCCCGGCCGACTTGTCTGCTGCGCAGCCTATCAGCAGTATGCCTACCCGCCGTCGTTCCCGCTCGAGGACAATATATGCGTTCAGATCTGTCTTCAGACCCGGGACG
>CAZHPP010000041.1:0-14040 GCA_964534535.1 uncultured Victivallales bacterium
CATCAGCAGGTTTTCGCGGATGTCGCTGCGGGTCCAGCGGAGCAGCATCTTGCAGAGTCCGCGGTAGGTTTCCGGAACGACGGTCGTGGCGATCGCGTTGTTCTGATGGACGATTCTCCAGTTCCGCTTGAGCAGCAGGGTCGCGATGGCGCGGTCCTCGCCGATCTTGGCGGGAAGCCCCATGAACATCTGGCCGAGCCACTCGTCAAGGACGGGCAGGACGGCCGACTTGCGGTAGGCGCTGAGAGCGCCGGGCGTGCAGAACACGGTGCCCGCGGAACTCTGGCCGGCGCGCATGTATTCGCAGCCGAACACCAGCGTGACGTCGAGCATGGAGGCGAAAAATCCGGTTTCTTCCGGCTTTGCGCAGATGTCTCCGGCGACGGCTCCGATCTTCGAATCCTGGAAGGGGGCGATCAGGTGGCGGAGCGTATCCGCCTTCACGAGCGAATCGCTGTCCACGGTGACGATATAATCGAATTTCGCGGCCTTCATGCCGAGATAGAGCGCATGCTTTTTGCCGCCGTTGCGGTCGAGTTCGATGGATTCGATGCGGCCGCGGGATTCGGCGACGGCGCGGCGGATCCATGCGCGGGTGTCGTCCTGGGAACCGTCATCCACGGCGATGATCTGAAGTTTGTCCGCCGGGAAGTCGACGGCAAGAAGACTGCGGAGCGTGAACATCACATGCTCGCCTTCGTTGTAGGCGGGAACGATCACGGTGCAGCCGGGAAGCTGAGATTCCGGCCAGTCCGGAAGCGGTTTCCGGAGCAGCGCCAGCACTCCCACCATCAGCAGATAGGCGAGAAGAATGGCGACCATCACGCCCGCGGCCGTCATGAAGGCTGGGCTGACGAGCGACGGGTCCGGAGCCAGCGCACACGGCGTCAGCGCAATCCACGTGCCCGCGGCAATGGAAAAAACAAGAACTCCGGCCCACAGAAGCAGGTCGCGGCGGTTCCGGCTGAATTTCATCTGAATCATATTTCAACTCTCCTTGAACATTTCCGGGAAATCCGGGAATAAAAAAAACGGCAGCGCGTCAACTTGCTGATAGGTAAACGTCCGGCAGTGATTATTATTGTGTGTTCTTTGCCGGGAGTTTCCATGCGCGCTCCGTCCGTGTATGACTGTGTCAGCTTTTCTGGCCCGGTTCAATGTCCTTACCGTCCATAACCAGATAATATACTTCTCTGAAATGAAAATGCAAGCGATTTTCTGCAAATCGAGTCGGAAACGGCGGAGAAAATGCAGATTCTCCGCCGCCTTCCGGCACCCCCGCATGCACTCAGCAGATCCGGGGGAGAAGTTCCCCGCCCGGCTGGGGCAGAAGGGTCTGCGAACCGATCTCCGTCGTCAGGACCACTTTCCCGGGATTTTCGGCCGTGACCTCGCCGATCACCGCCGCGCCCGAGGAATATTTCCCTTTCCGGAGCGTTTCCAGGAGTTTTGGAACCTCTGACTTCGGGGCGAACACCACCAGCCGGCCTTCGCATGCGAGGTAGAGCGGCTCCAGCCCCAGCATTCCGCAGACGCCCTTCACGGCGTCCGCCACGGGGACGCTCTTCGAATCGAGTCGGATTCCGACCTTGCTCTCGCCCGCGATTTCGTAAAGCACCGTGCCGACTCCGCCGCGCGTGGCGTCCCGGATCACATGGATGTCATGCGTGGCTTCGAACATGGATTCGACCGTGCCCCACAGCGGCGCGCAGTCGCTCGCAACGTCCGCCTGGATTCCGAACTCGTTCCGCGCAAGAAGAATGGTGCACCCGTGACGGCCGACGTCTCCGGTCACGATCACGGCGTCGCCCGGTTTCGCCAGCGCGCCGGAGGTCTTCACGCCCTCCGGGATCTGGCCGATGCCCGTCGTGGTGATGAAGATATGGTCGACCTGGCCCTTGCCCGCGACCTTGGTATCCCCCGCGACGATGCGGATTCCGGCCTCCTTTGCGGTCTTTTCCATGGCGGAGGCGATCTCCTCGAGCTTGTCGAGCGGGAAGCCCTCCTCGATCTGGAAGGCGCAGGAAAGGTACAGCGGCTTTGCGCCCATGCACGCGAGGTCGTTGACCGTGCCGCAGATGCTGAGCTTGCCGATGTTTCCGCCCGGAAATTCGAACGGCGAAACGATGAAGCCGTCGGTCGTGAATGCGATCCTTCCCCTGTTCACGGAAAGCACGGCGGCGTCGTCGGCCGTGAAGTCGGGGTTTGCAAAGTGCGCCTTGAAGACGCGTTCGATCAGTTCGGCGGTCTGTTTTCCGCCCGCGCCGTGGGCGAGTGTGACAACGTCAGACATTGATTTTTTCTCCATATTGATAATAGGCCGAGCATGCGCCCTCGTTCGAAACCATGCACGCGCCGACGGGATGCAGCGGCGTGCAGACTTTCCCGAAGAGCGGGCAGTCGGGCGGCCTGCATTTCCCCTGAAGGACGGTTCCGCACCGGCAGGCCGGATTGCTCCGTCCCGCGAGCTTCGGGAGTTTGAACTTGAGCCGGGCGTCGAAGGCGGCGAATTCGCTGCGGAGTTTCAGTCCGGAGCCCGGGATCACGCCGAGCCCGCGCCATTCGGCGTCGCACGGCTCCATGATTTCAGCGATGAGCCTCTGCGCGGGAAGATTGCCTTCCGGCCTCACCACGCGCGGGTAGCAGTTGCGGAAGAACGGTTCGCCTTTCTTCGAAAGTTCGAGCACCACGGCGAGCGCCGTCAGGAGTTCGTCCGCCGTGAATCCGGTGACGACGCCCGAGACGCCCTGCTTCACCAGGTCTTCGCAGAGCTTTGTTCCGGTGATTGCGTGGACGTGTCCGGGGTAAAGGAATGCGTCGGCGCTGTTCCTGAGCGCATGATAGGCGTTGGGCATGGTCTTGTTGGAGCCCAGAATCGTGAAATTGGCGAGTCCGGCGGCCTTCGCCTTCTTCACGGCGAGGCAGGCCGAGGGCACGGTCGTTTCAAACCCGACCGCCAGGAACACGACTTCCGTTTCCGGGTTTTCCTTTGCGAACTCCACCGCGTCGAGCGGGGAATAGACGGTCTTCAGCGACGCGCCTTTCGGACGCGCTCCGGCGAGGCTCGTTTCGCTGCCCGGAACGCGGATCAGGTCGCCGAACGTGCAGACCGTGCAGTGATGTTCGAGCGCCAGCATCACGGCTTCATCGATGAATCCCGGCGGCGTCACGCAGACGGGGCAGCCGGGACCCGAGATCAGGTTCACGCTCTCCGGAAGCAGCCTGCGGATTCCCAGACGGAATATTTCGTGCGTATGCGTGCCGCAAACCTCCATGATTCGCAGCGGCCGCCCGGAATATCCTTCAATGATTTCCTTTGACGTCTGCATTGAGCTTCTCCATGATGTGATCTGTTTCTTTTCTGTCGCCGCCGTCGATTTTCGCGATTGCGACTCCGGCGTGGACCATCACATAGTCGCCCGGCTCCAGATCGTCGATGAGTTCAACGGACACGCTGCGTTTCGCGCCGGAAGCGTCGACAAGCGCGGTTCCGTCCTCGATTTTCACTACCTTTGCGGAAAGTCCCACACACATGATGTTTCTTCCTCCATATTGTTGTTATTTTTGCTGACTGCATGCTTCATGAATTCGGGGGTCCAGGGGGAAAACCGGAGGTCTGCCCCCTGGTCGACAGGCGTCGACAGAAAGACGGGCGCAAAAAATTCAATTTTTTGCGCTGGGTGCAGGGCTCTCAGAGTCCTGCCGGGAGGTGTCGGGGGCGAGAAGCCCCTGACAGATATCGGGAAAACAGTTATCATTTGAGACCAGGTCCCGGTTGTCTGTTGTTGAGTTTGAACATTGCGGCCGCGGCCTGGCCAAGCGCGATTCCGCCGTCGTTCGGGGGAATCAGACTGTGGAGCAGCACGCGGAATCCGCGTCTGCGGAGTCCAGCTGCGCACAGTCCCGTGAGAAGCAGGTTCTGGAAGACGCCGCCGCTCAGGGCGCACGTCTGAAGTCTGTATTTTTCGCGCATCCGTTCGACTCCGGCGCAGATCATTTCCGCAAGGACTGCATGGAATTCATACGCGAGTTCCGCGGGAGATTCCCCGGCGAGCCGGGCGTTCACGATCTCCTTCACAAGCGCTCCGGTCGAAAGGACGAATCCGCCGTTTCCGGACTCCTTCAGGAGCGGTTCCGGACGCGGCAGGGGCTTCCCTTTCTTTGCGGCGAATTCGAGCGCCATGGAGGCTTCGCCCTCGAACGTGGAGAATCTCCGGATTCCCAGAATCGCGCTCACGGCGTCGAAGAGTCTTCCGGCGCTGGTCGAAGTCACGCAGTTCAGGCGGCGTTCCGCCATGGCGAAATTGACGTTGCATTCGGGTTCGGAACAGAGATTCAGGGCGGAAACGGTCTTTGCCGCTTCGCTTCCGAATAGACTCCGGACCATGGAAACGGCGATCCGCCAGCCTTCGCGGGCGGAAGAGTCTCCGCCGATCTGCAGGAACGGTCCGATGCTGCCCGCACGCTCGAATCCGCCGAAGTCCGCAGCAAGGAATTCGCCGCCCCAGATCGTGCCGTCGGAACCGTAGCCGGTGCCGTCGAAGGAGACTCCCAGCGTGCGCTCCTGAAAATCGTTTTCGGCCATGCAGGAAAGGATATGGGCGTAGTGGTGCTGGAGTCTCAGGAGCGGCAGCCCCAGCTCCTCCGCGGCGGCGACGGTGTTGTATTTCGGATGAAGGTCGCACGCGGCGAGGACCGGCTTCGTTTCCAGGAGGGTTTCCATGCGGACGATCGATTCGCGGAGCGCGTTCACGGTGCGGATGTCCGCCATGTCCCCGATGTAGGGCGACGGATAAAACAGGGAATCCTTGCCGAGGCAGAAGGTGTTCTTGAGTTCGCCGCCGATTCCGAGGACTTCGCCTTTGAGCCCGCCGGAAAGCAGGAACGGAAGCGGCGCATAGCCGCGCGAACGACGGATCATGTATGGCTTCCCCTCGAACCACGAAAGCACGGAATCGTCGGCGCGCAGCCGGATCTTCCGGTTGTGGGAAAGGATCAGGTCGCAGAAGCCGGAAATCTCCTGCAGGGCGTCCTCGTCAGTGCGGCAGATGGGCGCGCCGGAAACGTTTCCGCTCGTCATCACGAACGCATCGGTCATGACGAGCCCGTCACTGTACCGGAACAGCAGCATCTGGAGCGGCGCGTAAGGGAGCATGACGCCGAGCGAAGGGTTTCCCGGCGCAAGTTCGGGTGCGAGCGTGCATTCGGGCCGGCGCTCCAGCAGGACAATCGGCTTCTGATGTCCGTCCAGGACGGATTCGAGTTCCGGCGGAACCGTGCATTCGCGTTTCGCCGTTTCGAGGTCGCGGAGCATCACGGCGAAGGGTTTCATGGGACGGTGCTTGCGTTCGCGGAGCTTCCGGACTGCTTCGGAGTTCCGCGCGTCGCAGCAGAGATGGAAGCCGCCGATCCCCTTCACGGCGATGATCTTCCCTTCAAGGATCGCGCGCCGCGCCGCCGTGATCGCTGCGGAACCGCGCTCGGGACGGCCGAGCAGAAAGACTTCCGGGCCGCAGTCGCTGCAGCAGACGGGCTGGGCGTCGTAGCGGCGCGTTTCCGGGTGCGTGTACTCGTATTCGCACTGCGGACACATGGGGAACTCGCCCATGCTCGTGCGCACGCGGTCGTACGGCATGGAATCCAGGATCGTGAGGCGCGGCCCGCACGCGGTGCAGTTGATGAACGGGTGCAGATAGCGGCGGTTCTGCGGGTCGAACAGTTCGCGCTCGCACTCCTTGCAGGTGGCGATGTCCGGCGAAACGAAAATATCGCCCGTTTCCTTTTCGCTTTCAATGATTTCGAACGTTTCCGCGGCCGGTTCTTCGGCCTTCCGGACGTCGATCCTGAGGATGGCCGAACGCGGTGGAGCCTCGCGCTCGAGGGCGTTCCGGAACTCGGAAAGGACGTCATCCGGGCATTGTGCGCGGACTTCCACGTACGAGCCCTTGTTGGCCACGCTTCCGCGCACGCCGAGGCGGACGGCGGTCCGGCTCACGAACGGCCGGAACCCGACGCCCTGAACCACGCCGTAAATGCGGATCACGGATGACGGAACGTTCTTCATTCTTTTCCTTCCTCCAGAATGCCGGAAACCGCGAAATGCGGAAATTCCACGAAAGTTCCGGAAAATCCGCGGAGAACGCGTTTGAACTTGCGGTCCGCGACCACGCAGTCATAGTTCCGCTGCCGGACGGCTTCCGCGAACATTTCCTCCCCGTTCGAGGCGAAATCGTTCTCGCGCTTCACGGAATCCTCCATGCGGAACCAGCTGGAGACGTCGACTTCCGCGGACGAATTTTTTTCGATCCATGCGCGGAGCGCGTTCGCCTGGAACTGCTGGTGCACGACCAGAATCTTCCGGAACGGGTATTCCCGCTTCAGGGAATCCGGCACAAGGGGACACCGCAGTTCGAACGGAGTGCCGAAGGTTTCCTTCAGCCATTGCGCGGCCTTGACTCCGGCGGGAGCAACGACCAGGTTCTTTTCCGCGGACGAAGCCCTTCTGAGCTCGGCGAGTCCCGCGCCCATGCCGTGGCAGACGACGTTCTTCCAGCCTTCCGCATGCAGGGCGTTTTCCAGAATTTTCCCGGCGTCGAGACGGCTGAATTCGAGCGGGGTTGCTCCGATCACGCCGAGCGTGCCGCGTTCGACGGGCAGTTTCTCCCGCGCAAACGTCCTGAAGAGTTCCAGATACGCGGCTTCCTCGCCGCGGTCGTAAGAGTTTGTGCCGGTGGTGTTCACCATGACCGCGGGAAGCCCGGTGCGGCGCTCCGTCATGTGGCCGAGCGCCCGCCAGTCGGTCGCAATGATCGCCGGAACGGGCGTCCCGATGACGGCGACAAACGCGAACTTCGTGCCGGAGGCGGCGTTTGCGAGCTTGGAAACGAGCTTGTCGTCGCGCCCGAGAATGGCGTCCATGTCCCGCAGTCCGGCGCTGAACACGGCGGAGCGGCGGAGGAACCAGCGGGGTTCGTCGAAGCCGCAGATGTTGCCGGTGCATCCGCCGGCGTCGCAGATCGCGATGAGCCCGCCGTATTCGAACAGCACGGAGACCGCTCCCGACTGGTCGGGCGCGAACGGCGAAAGATATTTGAGCAGGCTTTTCATTTTCCTGCGGCCTCCAGCGCGGAATCGAGTTCCCGGAACAGCGCTTCGATCCCGCGGTATCCGAACGGCTGTTCCTCCTGATTGAAGGGGATTCCCGGCAGACCGGGATGATAGTACATGGCGTCCTTCCCGAGCACGGCGTCCGCCTTTGTCCCCCCGCCGTCATAGAACAGCATCGAGGGCGAAAGGTTCGAATAAATTTTTGTTTCCGGGCTGACGGAGGCGAGTTTTTTCACATAGACGAAGTTGGCGCCGCCGACGGTTCCATAGATTTCCGGGACCCGGAAGCCGTATCCGGTCAGGGCGAGCGCGAGCTCGAACGGGTCGGCGTTCAGCCATTCGCCGACGGCGAACGAAAGGGGGCCGTGCTTTTTCCGGAACGCCTCGGCGGAATGAAGAGCGGAATCGTAAAAGGCGGAATCGTCGAACTTCACGCCGAGGGTCTGCGCCAGAAGCGAATACTGGTTCCGGACCTTGTCGATCCGGTAGAGCCGTGTGAGCTCAATACTGGGGATTCCGAGCCGTTTTTCGAGGTCGGCGGCGGCAAAGCGCGCCTCCGGATTCAGCACCAGGTTGAAATTGGCCTCGGCCATGGCCTGATATTCCGCAAAGTCGCGGCAGCGCGAAATTTCGCGGACCTTTTCCACGCCCGCCTGCTTCAGAAGGGCGTAAAGCTCGCAGTCGTCCCGCAGCGGAGAAAAGAATCCCAGAATGTTCGCGGCGCGCGGATTCTTCTTCCGCGGTTCGAGGAGCGAATAAACGGATTTGCGCACGGAAACCATCGGCGGAAGGCGGCCCTCCCGCGTGAGCGCATACATGTAGCACGGGACCACCGGCACATGAGCGTATTCGGAAGCCTTGCGGCAGACGCGCTCCATGTCCGTCCCGAGGAGCGCGTCCACGCACGTGATGCAGATCATCACGGCGGAGGGCCTCGGAGTGGTTGACTCGCAGATTTCCTTCACGGCGTCCGGGATGCGCGCGAGATGGCGTCCGGTCACGATGTCGGTGTCGTCCTGCATGAGATAGAAGAAGCGTTCGCTGTATTTCCCCTCGGAGCCGAGCGCGGCGGTGTTGCGTCCGCAACAGGCCGGGGCGGCGAGGAGCATCACGGAGCCGGGCACGGCGAGTCCGGCGCGCTTCACGCCGAACCCCTGCGCCCCGGGCGAGTTGAAGGCCAGCGTGGCCGGCGAACTGTAGATCAGGTGTTCCGACGAAACGAGTTCGGGCGGAAGGTTCTCCTTTCCGCGCGCGGCCAGCTCTTTCGCCGTGATGGAATATGCCTGGTTCATTCCGGCTTTTCCTCTTTCAGAAGGAGTTCCGCGAGGGCGGCGAACTTTTTTGCGGCGGGACACTCCGGCGCGCCCTCGACGACGGTCTTTCCGGCGTCCTCGCACCGCGTGATTTCATCGCTTCGCGGGATGTCCGCAACGATCCCGAGTCCGCGCGCGGAAGCAAATTCGCGGACCTTGCGCTCCTCGTTTTCCACATTGCGGCGGTTCAGCACGATTCCGCGGACCTTCGCATAGCCGCGGTCGGCGAAATTGTTCACGGCGCTCCAGATGTTGTTCGCGGCGTAAAGCGCCATTTTCTCGCCCGAAGTGACGATCAGGACCTGCGAGGCGTAGCCTTCCCGGATCGGCGCGGCAAACCCGCCGCACACCACGTCCCCGAGCACGTCGTACAGCACCGCATCGGGACGGAACGTTTCGAACAGCTTCAGTTCCTCGAGCAGGGCGAACGTGGCGATGATGCCGCGTCCGGCACAGCCGAGCCCGGGCGTGGGTCCGCCCGTTTCAATGCAGAGAATCCCGCCGAAGCCTTTGCGGGCGATCTCCTCGAGCTTCGCCGGTTCGCCCTCGTGTTCGCGGAGCCAGTTCATCACGGGCGTGACGGGCGTTCCGCCGAGCAGGTTGATGGTCGAATCGGCCTTCGGGTCGCAGCCGATCTGGATCACCCGTTTCCCGAGGCGCGCCAGCGCGGCCGAAAGATTCGCGGTCACGGTCGATTTCCCGATCCCGCCCTTTCCATAAACAGCAATCTTCAGCATGAATGCTCCTTTCGCGCCAGCGGACGGCAGACAAGGTTTGGAATCTCTTTCCGGTAACTTAACGCCAATTGCATTAGCATAAACGGGGTCAGACGGCAGACAAGGTTTGGAATCTCTTTCCGGTAACAGCGTCCGGAAAACGCCTCGTGCGGAATCCGGAAGAACGGCTTCCCCGCCGGAACGACCGGCTGATACATCGGGTCGGCGGCCACGGAATCCGCCAGACGGAACTCCCGCACGGCATCGTCCTCGTCCGGGATCAGGACGTCTCCGCGGGCGAGCAGGCGCGGTTCGGTTTCAAGCGGACACAGCACCCGGGCTTTTTCCCCGAGTTCGAGCTCGACGGCGCGGGCGAGCGAGCCGGAAAAGACGCTTTCCCCCGCGACCGCGAACCCGCCGTGTTCCGGCGGAGTCCGGTCCGCGCACGGGAACGCGCATTCGCCCGTTTCCGCCGCGCGTTTCATGGCGGCGGCGAGTTCCGCGGCGAACTTCACGCCGAGCGGAACTCCGGTCACGAACGGCGTCCCGAAGCGTTTCTTCAGCAGTTCCGCCGGGGCGAGCCCGCAGTACGAAACGACCAGATTCACGTCCGCATCGCCGGCATGGAGAACTTCTTCGAACGGACTCCCCATCGCGAGACAGGAAACGAGCTCGAATCCGCTCTCTTTCAGCCACTGTTTCATGGAGTCGACGCTTCCGTTCACGGAGAAGTCGAGCGGCGTCGCGCCGAGGATGTTCGCCGAAAGGCCGCCGCGTTTTTTCTTTTCCGCGGCGAAGCGGTTCAGAAACGCCGTGAACGCCTCCGAAGCCCCGGCCAGATACGAGTGCATGCCGTTCGTGTGGAGTCCGAGCGCGGGGATTCCGCTGCGGGATTCAATTTCGGCGGCGATCGCGTCGAAGTCGGTTCCGGTCATCATGGGGACCGGCGATCCGCAGAGCGCAATGAAGTTCGGCGAAAGGTCGCGGGCGGCGGAAACAACGTCCCCGATCAGCTTTTCGTCGTTCCCCATGACGGCGTCGGTTTCGGTCAGCGCGGAAATGTAGATCATGCTGTCCGAGCGGTACCAGCGGGGTTCGTCGTGAGTGGAATAAGTGGAATTGCACCCGGAGGCATCGTGCACCACGGTCATGCCGCCGAGTTCGTAAAGCGCGGAGCAGACGCCCGAGGTGTCCGCCGCATGAATGGAAATGATTCCGGCAGTCTGTTTCATAGGCAGCTTTCGCACCCCAGTCCTTTGAGCTGAATGACGGTTTCGGTGTCTTTTTCGTTCCGGAAGGCGTCGGTCATGAGTTCCGCGAGCCTCGAAATTCCGTCGAAGCCGTAATGCCCGCCTCCCGCAACCAGATTCACGAAATGCTTCGAGCCGCTGAAGAAGGCGGCCTTCTGTCCGATTGCGAGAACGGGTTCCGTTTCGCGCGCGCCCTTTCCCGCGAAGCGCATCTTGACGTGGAGAGTCGCCGTGAGGAGCAGGTCCGGAAAACGGGCCTTGAGAAATTCGAAGTCGGATTTCTCCTCGTCCGTGAAGACGTCGGCGTAGACCCTCGTCACGCGGAATCCGTGTTCGAGCAGAAGCCGCGCAAGTCCGAGCGGACGCGGGGTGGCGGTGTAGTCGATTTCGACCGCGATTCCGCCGAGTTCGCGCTTCGCCCGTTCGAGGGAGTCTTCGGAACGCCGGAATTCCGCGGAGAAATCGGGGACATCGCGCCCGAGCGCTTCCGCAAGCCGTTCGTAATTCCGTCCGATTTCGTCCTTCGAATAGCTGAGCGGAAGATAAAGGTGCTTCCGTCCGAGGCGTTCCGCAAGGGCGTCGCCGGCTGCCGCGGCCGCGGGAAGATACGTGATTTCGAGCGCGCTTTCCGCCATGGCGAGATATTCTTCGTACGTGCGGCAGCGCGTGATGTCCCTGAGCTCGAGTCCGGCGTTCCGGAGCATGACGGCGAGTTCGCAGGAATCGTCGGTGGCCCGGTCGTTTCCGATCAGGTTCACGGCCTTCGGATTGACGGGCATGGGCCGGAGAAAGGTGTAAAGCTGGCGGCGCATGAGCTGGTCGGGCGTGAAACCGCTTTTGCGCATGGTCGGGTGCATGTAGCAGTCGGTGAAATCGACCTGCGGGAAGCGCTTCCTGAGCTCGCTCAGGATCATTTCGAAGTCGCATCCGGCAAACAGGTGGATGCAGCTCAGGAACAGGAGCACGGCCTTCGGGAGACGCGGCAGCTTGCGGAGCACGTCGGCCGTGCCGTCGATGATGTTCTGCTCCATTTTTCCGTTGAACATGTCGTTTTCGGTGACGGAGACCCAGGACATCCGCGGCATGGCGTTCATTTCGGCGGCCGTGAGGATTACGCCGCGGAGACACCCCTGGGCGCACACGAAGATCTGGTGCGATTCCGGGATCAGCATGCCGGTGTGGACGATGTTCCAGGGACCGCGGGCGGGCGCGTTGAATTCGAGTCCGGAAGCGAACGGCGCCGGGAACGCGGAATCGCGGAGTTTCACTTCCGCACCGCTCAGGCCGTCTGTTCCGCCGAGTTTTTTCAGCATGGGGCGCCTCCTCCGCAGCGTTTCAGCAGGGAATCCGCCAGCGTGCGGTATTCGTCCGCCATGGGGCTCTTCGGGAAGGCGCGGACGACGGTGCGGTTCAGGGCTTCGGCCTCCTGGACCGTTTCGCTCCAGTCGAGCGTGCCGGCGATCTCGGACTTGAAGTCGTCCGCGAGTTCCCGGACTTTTTCAAGCTCGTTCTTCACGTTCCTGCGGTTCAGGATGAATCCGCCGAGCGGGGCATAGCCGCGTCCCTTGAAATTGTCGACCGCCATGGCGATGTTCGCGGCCGCGTGGATCGCCATGCTTTCGCCCGAAGTCACAATGAAGACCCGGTCCGCATAGCCCTTGCGCATGGGCATGGAAAATCCGCCGCAGACCACGTCGCCGAGCACGTCGTAGAAGACGACGTCGGGGTGATAGACTTCGTACGCACCCTTCTTCTCGAGCTTTTCGAGGGCGGCGATGATGCCGCGTCCGGCACAGCCGAGCCCGGGCACGGGTCCGCCCGCCTCCACGCAGAGCACGCCGCCTTCGCCTTTGCAGACCATGTCCTCCAGGCGGAACGAGTCGTTGTACTTGCGCACGAGGTCGAGCACGGCGGGGATTTTTGTTCCGCCGTGGAGGCTGGAAGTGGAATCGGCCTTGGGATCGCATCCGATCTGCATGACCGTGAGCCCTTTTTCCGCCAGGGCCGAGGCGAGATTCGAGACGGTGGTCGATTTTCCGATTCCGCCCTTTCCGTAGACGGCAAGCTTCAGCATGATTTTTCTCCGTAGTCTCCGCGCGTGATCCTGATTCCGTATCCGATCGACTCCATGCGCTTCTGGAGGTCCGACCGCGTGATGACGGTTTCCGTATCCACGGAAGTCTTGTTGTTGTAAAGCATATATTTCGAGCGTACGTCCTTCGGCGAAAGGTTGGGCATGATCACGTTCGCCCCGGCGAGCACGCCTTTTTCGCGGCCGCGCGGGTCGAGCGTGCCGAGCGCCGTCGTGGCCGGAAGGAGCACGTCCGGAAGCATGATCCGGATCAGGCTCAGCAGGAACAGCGTGAACTCCACGCTGCCTGCGGGCATCTTCCCGAACGGGGTGTCCTTGTGCGGAATGAAGGGACCGATCCCGATCATGGCCGGATGGAAATTCCCCATGAACTCCATGTCCTCCGCAATGCACTCCGGCGTCTGGAAGGGCGAACCGACCATGAACCCGCATCCGGTCTGATAGCCGATCTCCTTCAGGTCGCGCAGACACCGCATGCGGTTTTCCCACGTCTGGCGTGCGGGGTGCATCTTGGCGTAATGCTCCGGGTCGGCGGTCTCATGGCGCAGCAGATAGCGGTCCGCTCCGGCGTCGAACAGCGCCTGATAATCCGCGCGGCTCATTTCGCCGAGCGAAAGCGTGATGGCGCAGTCGGGGAACTTCCGGCGGATTGCGGCGACGATCCCGCTCATTTTCCGCACGGTGAAGAAGACGTCCTCGCCGCTCTGGAGCACAAAGGTGCGGAAGCCGTAGCGGTATCCGGCATCGCAGCATTCCAGGATTTCCTCCTCCGTGAGGCGGTAGCGTTCCGCGAGTCTGTTGGAACAGCGGATTCCGCAGTAGAAGCAGTCGTTGCGGCAGAAGTTGGAAAATTCCACGATTCCGCGCACGAAAATGTATTTTCCGAACCGCGCCTGCGCCAGGGAGCGCGCGATTCCGGACGCGTATTCGCGGTCGGAATCCGTCCAGCCGGAAAGCAGTTTCCCCCATTCGTCACGGGGGAGCGACTTCGTTTCGTTCAGACGGTCGATCCGTTCGCGGTTTGAGCCGCATGTTTTTCTCTCTTCCATGAATTCTGCCTCGCTGAAAATAAAAAAGGAACAGCTGCTTCCTGACGGGGGATGCGGCTGTTCCTGCTTTTCAGTGAAACAGCACTTCCAAATCTTTCGTCTCAAAAAGACTTTTCGACGTCAGGCTGAAATGCCGATGATTTCAAAAATTCCGATTACTTTGAACCTGCGTACACGGCTTTTGCCGTCACGCCTTTGATCCGGCCGAGCTTCCCGGCCAGAGCGTTGATCGTGTCAAGCGAAGAGTCAATCACAATGTTGATGATGTTCACGTTCTTGGCGCGGTAGGGCAGCCCCATGCGCCCGATGATGCTCGAGTTGTACTCGTGAAGAAGCGCATTGATCTGATCCGCCGCCTCATTGGTGTCTGCCAGAATTGCGATGACCGCCACTCTTGTTTCCATGATGGAATCTCCTTCCTCTGTGTGGATATTAATATATCCGTCCATGCATAAATGTCAAGTATTTTTTTAATAAAATTGCTAATAATTCCTGATTTTATCTGATTTAATT